>JBLIZK010000221.1:0-11548 GCA_048859825.1 Paludibacter sp. | reverse complement strand
ATGTTTGCTAACATGGAGTTTTTCTGTTGATTTATTGATAGAAAAGAAGCCTGTAATTAGGAAAAAATAAGTAATTTTGCGACCGAAATCAACTTTTAAGGTATAATAATATAAATCAACTAAATATGAGTAAAAAAGCTTTATTAATGATTCTTGATGGATGGGGAATAGGAAACCATTCAAAAGCCGATATCATTTTCAATACGCCAACACCTTACTGGGATTCGTTGTTGGCTAACTATCCAAACTCTCAACTTCTTGCTTCGGGCGAAGATGTAGGTTTGCCTGATGGACAAATGGGGAACTCAGAAGTAGGTCACCTGAATATTGGTGCCGGACGTGTTGTGTATCAGGATTTGGTAAAAATCAACATAGCATGTCGCGACAATAGCATTATGCAAAACCCTGAAGTGGTAAATGCGTATACATATGCTCGCGACAATAAAAAGAAAATTCATTTTCTGGGACTGGTTTCCGACGGTGGTGTTCATAGTTCACTCGATCATTTGCTGAAATTGATTGACATTGCGAAAGAATACAATGTGGAAGGTTTTGTTCATGCATTTATGGATGGACGCGACACCGACCCTAAAAGTGGAAAAGGCTTTATCGACCAGTTGGTGAAATATACTGAGGGTACAACATCAAAACTGGCATCGGTTATAGGTCGTTATTATGCTATGGACCGCGATAAACGCTGGGAGCGAGTAAAAGAATCGTATGATTTGATGGTGAACGGAGTAGGAGCTCCGGCTACTGATGCTGTGGCTGCAATGCAGGCTTCGTACGATGCAGGTGTGACCGATGAGTTTGTGAAACCAGTGGTAATGGTTGATGCTGCAGGAAATCCTCTTGCAAAAATTGAAGCGGGCGATGTTGTGATTTTCTTCAACTACCGTAACGACCGCGCAAAAGAACTAACTGTTGTATTAACCCAACAGGATATGCCAGAGGCAGGAATGAAAACTATTCCGCTGGAGTATTATTGTATGACCCCATATGATTCATCGTACAAAGGTTTACATGTAATGTTCGATAAAGACAATGTGCAAAACACCCTTGGCGAATACGTTTCGTCCTTAGGAATGAAACAGTTGCGTATAGCCGAAACTGAAAAGTTTGCTCACGTTACGTTCTTTTTCTCAGGTGGACGCGAGAGCGAATTCCCCGGCGAAGAGCGTATACTTGTACCATCGCCCAAAGTGGCAACATACGATTTGCAGCCTGAAATGAGTGCCCCTGAAGTGGCTTCGAAATTAGTAGATGCATTGAATACACAGAAATTTGAATTTGTGGCATTAAACTTTGCGAATGGTGATATGGTGGGACACACAGGTGTGCGTGAAGCAATTGTGAAGGCTGTAGAAACTATCGATAAATGCGTTGGAGAGGTTGTGGAAGCAGCCAAAGCAAATGGTTACGAGGTAATTATTATTGCCGACCATGGAAATGCTGATAATGCAGAAAATGCCGATGGTTCGCCAAATACTGCTCACTCGCTAAATCCGGTTCCTTTTGTGTATGTAACTGAACGTACTGATGCAAAGGTTGAAAACGGTATTTTAGCAGATGTGGCTCCTTCAATTTGCCACATATTGGGAATTGAAAAGCCATCTGAAATGACAGGTAAAAGTCTTATATCATAAATTGAAATTATCAATAAAAGGAATGGGAAGCGCTTTTGAGGTGTTTCCCGTTTTTTTATGTAAATTTGTGGGTAATAATTCAGTTGTATGGCTTTAAACAGGTTTTATATAGTAGTGTTTGCCGCGTTTTATTGTTGGCTTTTGCCGGCACAGTCCGATACGCAGTATTTGCTCACTGATGCTTCATCCCGACTGGGGATTGCTCAATTTTCGTTGGTCGATCCTTATTTGTCGCCGGCAAAATATGCTGGCAGCGGGGTTGTGTTTAGTCACAAAGCACATAAACTGTTTAACGCATCGAATAAAAGTTGGTCGCATCAGTCGAAATGGAATGCACTGGCAGGCATGCTTAACAACGAATCGGGTTTGGCCGGAATGATGTACTTTGGCGGAAACTATAACTGGGGTGCTTATTACAACCTTTTGCAAATGAAAGATTTTTCGGTTTTAGCCGGAGCAAATGCAAATGCGCTGTTTGGATTTAAATACCTGAGCCGTAATGTAAACAATCCGGTGAACTTTGATATGGCAATTGACTTACAAATGGCTCTGGCTTTGTCGTATAAATTTAAAGTGTTCAGGCAGCCGGTTTATCTTCAGCTGGATGCCGAATCGCCTTTGGTGGGCTGCATGTTTGTACCTATGCCGGGCGCATCGTATTACGAGATGTTCGATTTGGGTTCGCCGGTCGATGCTTTCCATTTTTCATCGTTGCACAATCGTCATGCTTTGCGCACCGATTTTATGGTTACAATTCCTCTGAATACGTTTAGTGTGATTACTGGTGTTGGTTTACAAAGTCTTATTTATAAGGCCAATAATTCGGTTTATTCATTCAATAATTTTACATTTCAGGCAGGAGTTCGCTATCAATTCAGGTATTTTGGAGGAAAAAAGAAAGCAGCACCAACCAATTTTATAGAACCGGAACTTTAAATGTCCGTGGGCGGCTGGTTTGGCGACATTACATTAATAAAAGAAACGCATGAATAAAATAGTATTAATTTTCATCCTTCCGTTTTTGCTGGCAGCTTGTATTCGTGAGCCTGAGGATGCCGAAAATACATATGCCGGTAATATGGAGGCGCTTTGGAGAATTGTGGATACGCGTTATTGCTACCTCGATTATAAGAATATTAACTGGGATTCAGTCCGCAATGTATACGTGTCGAGAATTGATGCGGGTGCTTCGAAACAGGATTATTTTGATTTGCTGGGCGAAATGCTTGGCGAGCTAAAAGATGGACATGTGAACTTATACTCCGATTTTAATACCAGTCGATACTGGAAATGGTTTACCGATTATCCATCGAATTTTGATACTGATATTATCTACGGAACTAATTATTTAGGTGATAATTATAAGGCAATTAATGGGTTGCATTATGCTAAGATACACGGCGGCAAGGTTGGCTATATATATTATGGCAGTTTCAATGTTCAATTTTCCGATTTGAACATGTATAATGTACTCAACTATTTTAAAGATTGTGAGGCTTTAATAATAGATGTGCGTAATAACGGCGGTGGATATTTGAGTATGGCCGAACAGTTTGCTTCCTATTTTTTCGAGGAGGAAACTGTAACGGGTTACATTAGTCATAAAACGGGCAACGGACATTCTGATTTTTCAAAGCCCGAGGCGATAAAAACACCTTCGCATGCCAAAATCAGATGGTTACGTCCTGTGGCAGTATTGGCTAACCGGAAATCGTACAGCTCCACAAATTCCTTTATAGCACGAATGAAAATGGCTCCTTACGCTATTGTTGTAGGCGATAAAAGTGGTGGAGGTGGTGGCTTGCCAATGTCGAGCGAATTACCGAACGGATGGATGGTGCGTTTTTCATCGAGCCCGATGTTCGATGCAGAAATGAATCACACTGAGTGGGGAATTGACCCCGATGTGCCTGCAGCATTGCTTTCAACCGATGCATCTACAGGCAGTGATAATATCATTGAAACGGCTATTGGGTTGATAATTAAGAAGAAATAAGATATATTTTTAGATGAAAAAACTGCGAATAACGGAGATGAACAGACTCACACCCGATGAGTTTAAAGAAACAGAGAAACTACCTTTAATAGTTGTACTGGATAATGTGCGAAGTCTTCACAATGTGGGCTCAGTGTTTCGCACCGGCGATGCTTTTGTGATTGAAGCCGTTTATCTGTGTGGAATAACATCCACCCCACCGCATGCTGAAATTCATAAAACTGCTTTGGGAGCCGAAGATACAGTTGATTGGACATATTTTGATGATACACATAAAGCGATTCATCAGTTACAAGCTGCCGGATACACAGTTTATGCCATTGAACAGGTGCAGGGTAGTACCATGCTTCCGGCTATGCAACTCGATAAAAATAAAAAATATGCAGTTGTATTAGGCAACGAAGTGAAAGGTGTGCAACAGTCGGTAGTGGATATTTGTCAGGGCTGTATTGAAATTCCTCAGTATGGTACCAAGCATTCATTGAATGTGAGTGTCACCGGAGGAATTATTATCTGGGAATTTTTTCGAAAATTACAGGAATAAGTTCAGAGGGAGTTTTGCTCCCTCTTTTTTATGCTTTATTTCAAATGGGATGCTTTAAGTCCTTTTATAACAGCATTACTAAAGCCATTAGCTTCCATTTCGTTTAATCCTTTTATGGTAATTCCACCCGGAGTAGTTACTTTGTCAATTTCCACTTCGGGATGACTTCCGTTGGCCTCAATCAGGTCAATGGCTCCTCTCAGTGTTTGCAAAACCACATCTTTGGCTACGTTTGGGTAAATACCCATTTCAACTCCACCCTCCATAGCCGCACGTATGTAACGAAATGCATAAGCTATACCGCACGATGACAGCGACATAAACGCATTTAATTGCGACTCGGGCACATGGAAAGTTTTCCCTAATTCGCTGAATAAATCCAATATAAGGTTTGTTTGTTCTTCATTGGCATTGTGCGACGATACTGTGGATACACTTTGCAAAACATCGATGGCGGTATTGGGAATTACCCTGAACAATGTGGCTTTAGAGTCGAAATAATCAACCAGTTTGCCAAAGTCAACCCCTGCCGCAACCGAAACAATTATCTGGCGCTTATAGTCTATCAGTTTTTCAATTTCTTCGGCTACAGGTTCAACAAGCCATGGCTTAACAGCAAGAATAATAATGTGTGCATCTTCTACCATTTGGGCATTCGCCGTATAGGTGTTGATTGCCGGAAACGCAGCACGTATGGCTGAAAGATTTGATTCGTTTATATCGCTCACTGAAATGTGCGATGCCGAAATCATTCTACCTTTGGCTAATCCACGGGCAATTGCTCCACCCATATTACCTGCACCAATTATGGCTACTTTGAGTTCCTTTGTTTCCATGACTTTTTATTGTGATGTTTCTGTTTTGCAAAGATAAATGAAATCATGATAAAAGTTCAACTCAATTGTTTAATTCGTAGTTCAAAATTGGTTTTAAATTCAACTTTTAGTGATGTGTACCATTTTTGTATACTTTAATGATTGAATTTTGATACGTTTCTATTGTTGCCATTCTCTATCTTTGTATCAAATTCTATTTAAATACTATTATTAAAACTATCGTATAATGAAGTCACGCCCAATTTGTTTTTTCGCACAAATTTTTCTTATTTGTTTTCTTTTAATACCTTCCAGTTTATATTCGGCGAATAAAAAACAGAAAAGTCAAAAATACTCATCATATCTAATGACCTACTTCAAGGACGATACGCATAGTTTGTATTTTGCCTTAAGTGACGATGGTTATACTTTTACAGATGTAAACAAAGGGCGTCCTGTTATTGGAGGCGACACGATTGCCGTACAAAAAGGTATTCGCGACCCTTATATTATGAGAGGCCCGGATAATTGTTTTTATTTGGTTATGACTGATTTGCATATTTATGGAAAGCAAATGGGTTACAGAACCACAGAATGGGAACGGCCCGGTGAAAAATACGATTGGGGAAACAACCGGGGAGTCGTATTAATGAAATCCAAAGACCTGATACATTGGTCGCATATGGTTCTTGATTTTGATAAACTGTTTCCTGCATGGGATGTGGCATGTGTTTGGGCACCTCAAATTATTTTCGATAAGGAGAGGGACAGGATTATGATGTACTTTACTATGCGCAAAGGGCGTGGTAAAACCAAACTTTATTATGCTTATTTAAATAAAACATTTGACGGCTTGGAAACCGAACCTCAAATTCTGTTTGAATATCCTGATCCTAAAATTCAAATTCTGGATGCGGATATTACACAGTTACCCGATGGACGATTTTGTATGATGTACGTAGCACAGGAAAATCCGGGTGGAATAAAGCTGGCTTTTTCTGATAAAATAAACAGTGGATACGTCTATCAACCTCAGCAGGTCGACGGAGAATCGCGTTCCTGTGAAGCCCCGAATGTGTGGAGGCGTTTGGGTACCGATAAGTGGGTGTTGATGTATGATATTTTTAGTGTAAATCCGCATAATTTCGGTTTTTCGGAAACTACAGATTTTATCCATTTTACAGATATAGGCCATTTTGACAATGGACCAATGAAACGAACTAACTTTGCTGTGCAGAAACATGGTTCGGTATTACATCTTACAAAGAAAGAAGCAAAAAAGTTGGCAAAGTACTGGCAGAATCAATAACAATATAACTCTATTAATTAATTTGTATGTTTAATCGCTTGCTCTTGCTTGTATTTTTGGCTTTCTGTTCGATGATTTTTGTACAGGCTGCTGAAACCACTGTTTTCGAATTGAAAAATCCTGACTATCAGCGAAGTCCCTACACGGGAATGGTGCGCGAAAATTGGATTCAGGCTGCTGAATATATGCTCCGGGGTGCATTTCAGAATATACACTCAACTGATGATGCATTGGTTTACCCCAAACAACACGAAAAATGTTATCCCCATAATTTGGCTCAACAAGCGACTGAGAAGCTGGAGGGTTTCACCCGAACGTTATTTGTTGCGGCTCCACTTTTGCGCGAAAATCCTGAACTGGAGATGAATGGGATTAAATTGGCAGAGTATTACCGGAAAAACCTGGTTAGTTTAACAAATCCTGCCAGTCATTTCTACATTAAACCTCGTGGTAATGGTGGACCAAGTCAGATTTTGGTTGAATTAGGAGCGTTGTCAATCTCTATGTCGATAATTCCGGAACTATTGTGGGAGCCGCTTACACAAACCGAAAAGGATAATCTGGCTACATTAATGCTTAGTTATGCCGACGGACCTACGGTTGCATCCAACTGGCGTTTTTTCAATGTTTTTGTTTTATCGTTTTTCAAACAGCATGGTTACAATGTAAACGATGTGCTAATGCGTAAGTACCTCGACGAAATTCTGGGTGCTTATCGTGGTGAAGGCTGGTACAACGATTCGCCGGCCTACGATTATTACAGTATGTGGGCTTTCCAGATGTATGGTGTGTTATGGGCCGATTTGTATGGAAAAAACGAGGACCCGAAATATGCCCTGAAGTTAAGAAGTAATATATCCGATATGGTTGGTAATTATCCGTATATGTTTGATAAAGACGGAAAAATGAACATGTGGGGACGCAGTATATCGTATCGCTTTGCTGCCATTACACCATTAGCGCTTACTGGTTTATTGCCTGATAAGTCGAACATCAATTTTGGATGGATGCGACGTATTTCATCAGCTACATTGCTCCAGTTTTTGCAGCATCCGGACTTTTTAACGGACGGTGTGCCATCTCTGGGTTTTTACGGACCATTTGAGCCTGCTGTACAAATATATAGTTGCAGGGGTAGTGTGTATTGGATGGGGAAGGCCTTTTTTGCCCTAATTTTACCTGCCGACAATCCATTCTGGACTGCTACAGAAAATAATGGAGCCTGGGAAAATGAATTTAAACCAGATAAGGCTTATAATAAATTTCAACCGGCCAGCGAATTGCTTATCACCAACTATCCGAATAGTGGTGCTTCAGAAATGCGCTCATGGTGCCATGAAACAGTGGCAAAAGACTGGCAAAAATTCCGCAGTGGCGAAAATTATAATAAACTGGCGTATAATACGGCTTTCCCTTGGATGGCTGATGGTAAGGATGGGCAAATATCTATGAACTATGGTGTGCTGAATGATAAAGGAAGTTGGGAAGTGTTGCGGTTGTACAGTTTTAAATCGTTCGAAAATGGTATTTACCGGCGTGATGCCATTCTTGAAACGAATAAAAATGTTCAGTTTAAACTGGCCGATATACCTTTGGCTAATGGGGTTTTAAGGGTGGATAAAGTAATTTCACCTTCACAATCCGACGTAGTTCTCGGGCACTATTCTCTGCCCGAATTACAACAGGAAATCAAGTCGTCCATTAAAAGAGTTTGTGGAAAAACGGTTAATATCATACGGAACGGCGAGTTTAGTCTTGCTGTAGTATCTCTCGAAGGTTGGAGCCGGATTTCAACCCGAAACTCTGAGGGTTTGCATCCTGTTGCAAAAAAATCAGCCTGGATTCAGACTTCCGATAAAGTGAAAGGCGAAAAAATATATATAACTTTGCATCTGTGGAAAAAAGGCCGAAAACCATTTACAAACAACGAGTTGTCGCCTGTTAAATCGGTGCAGGTAATGCCCGGTCAGAATAAGGTTATAGTTGTATTGAAAGATGGAACAGAGAAACAGGTCACTTTCTAAAATTACATTGATGTCATATGTACTTTTTATAAGTTTAAAACAGCAATCTATTATATAAAAATGAAAAAAATAACTCTCATTTTAATGTGGGCTTTTGTCTTTGTTACAATTAAAGCTCAAAACGATGAATGGAAAAATCCGCAGGTAAATGCGATTAATCGTTTACCTATGCGTGCTCATTATTTTCCGTTCGAAAATATGACTGGTGCTCAAAAAAACAATCCCACCGAATCGGGAAACTACAAAACATTGAATGGTAGCTGGAAGTTTAATTGGGTAAAAGACGCCGACAAACGTCCATTAACGTTTTATGCCACATCATTTGACGATTCGGGCTGGGACAATTTCCAGGTGCCCGGCTTGTGGGAAATGAATGGTTATGGCGACCCAGTTTATGTAAATATTGGTTATGCATGGAGAGGACAAGCACCTATGACTCCACCCATTGTTCCGATACAGAATAATGCGGTTGGCTCGTACCGTAGAATAATTGATATTCCTGCAGCATGGGATGGAAAACAGGTGATTGCACACTTTGGGTCGGTTACTTCGAACATGTATTTGTGGGTGAATGGTAAATACGTGGGCTATAGCGAAGATAGTAAACTTGAAGCTGAATTTGACATTACTCCTTTTTTGAAAAAGGGAAAGAATCTGATAGCTTTTCAGGCATTTCGTTGGTGCGATGGTAGTTATCTTGAGGATCAGGACTTTTTTCGTATGTCGGGTGTTGCCCGCGATTGCTACCTGATAGCCCGCAATCGTCAACAAATTGAAGACATACGCATAACTCCCGATTTAGTGAATAATTACACGGATGGTGTGTTGAAAATTCAAACAACGCTATCGAAAGCTGCTGCTGGTTTGACACTGGAAATTGAATTAACAGACAACGATAAATCTATTGCCAAAGCAACTCAAAAAGGCAATGGAGTTTGCGAGATTAAGGTAACTAATCCTCAGAAATGGTCGGCTGAGTCGCCTAATTTATATAGTTTGTATGCTCAGTTAAAAGATAAATCAGGTAAAGTTATTGAAGTCATTCGCCAGCAGGTAGGTTTCCGAAAAGTTGAAATCAAAGGTGGCCAAATGCTGGTTAACGGTCAACCGGTATTAATTAAGGGTGCTAACCGTCACGAAATGGATCCTGACCGCGGGTATTATGTGTCGCGTGAACGGATGTTGCAGGATATTCGTATAATGAAGGAACTAAACATTAATGCAGTGCGTACCTGTCATTATCCTGACGATAATTATTGGTACTACCTGTGTGATAAATATGGTCTTTATGTAGTGGCCGAAGCAAATGTGGAATCGCATGGTATGGGTTATGGCGAGAAAACGCTGGCGAAAAATCAGTCGTACGCCCTGGCTCACATGGAACGTAACCAACGTAATGTACAGCGAAACTTTAATCACCCGTCGGTAATCGTATGGTCCTTGGGTAACGAGGCTGGTATGGGGCCGAATTTTGATGCCGCGTACAATTGGATTAAAAAAGAGGATACATCGCGTCCTGTGCAATACGAACAAGCCGGAAGAGGACAATCGACCGACATATATTGTCCTATGTACCTCGGTTACGAAGGCAGCGAGAAATATGTTAAAGCCAATCCATCAAAGCCTCTTATTCAATGTGAATATGCACATGCTATGGGTAACTCACAGGGTGGATTTAAAGAGTATTGGGATTTAATACGTAAGTATCCATCCTATCAGGGCGGATTTATCTGGGATTTTGTGGATCAATCGTTACACAAAAAGAACCGGAATGGCGTTAGCATTTATGCATATGCAGGCGATTATAATTCATATGACAATCCTGACGACCAGAATTTTTGCAACAATGGTTTAATAAGTCCCGATCGAGTACCAAATCCGCATGCCTACGAAGTAAAGTATTTTTATCAGAATGTATGGGTGAAGCCGATTGATTTATTGGCTGGAAAAATATCGGTAATGAATGAAAATTTCTTTGTTTCGTTAAAAAATTATGTGTTGAACTGGCAACTGCTTAAAAATGGTGTGGCAATTTCGTCCGGTACGTTGACCGAGTTGCAGGTGGCTGCTCAACAAACGGCCGAAATTAAATTACCTTACGTGCTACCGGAATTATTACCTACTGATGAGTTGTTTCTGAATGTATCGTTTAGCTTAAAAGCGGCCGAACAATTGTTGCCAGCCGGGTTTGTAGTTGCATCTAATCAGATGGCAATAAATACTCCGAAATTTGAAATGCCTGCAATCTCAAATAAGCAGACTGATGCAAATTCAAAGGCCGGAATTCCTTTGGTTGACGAGTCTAATAGCAGATTGCTGAAAGTGCGTGGCGACAATTTTGCGATTGATATTAATAAATCGAATGGATATATTGTTCGTTTCGCTTCAGGAAAAGATGAATTGCTGGCCGATAAAACTTCAATTCAACCAAATTTCTGGCGTGCGCCTACCGATAACGATATGGGCGCATCATTGCAATGGAGATACAAGGTGTGGCGTGATCCGGAAATTAAACTGACTAAGCTTACTCCAAAAGTTGAAAACGATATTGTTCACATCTGTGCCGAATACGAAATGAAAGATGTATCGGCTAAATTAAAACTGGATTATTGGATAAATAATGAAGGTGAACTGGAAATAATACAGAAAATGCAGGCGGATAGTGCGGCCAAAGTGTCCAATTTATTCAGGTTTGGTATGAAGCTTGAAATGCCTGGTGAGTATAATTTGTTGAAATTTTATGGTCGCGGACCGGTTGAGAATTATATTGACCGCAATGAATCGCAATTTATCGGAGTGTACAACCAAAAAGTTGCTGACCAGTATTATCCGTATATTCGTCCTCAGGAATCAGGAACAAAAACAGATATTCGCTGGTGGAAGCAAACCAATATTGCGGGTAAAGGCTTGTGTATAGTTGCTGAGCAGCCATTCTCTGCTTCGGCGCTCAATTACTCTATTTCATCGCTCGACGATGGTGATGATAAAAACCAACGTCATTCACCGGAAGTGCCTGTGTCTGAAAATGTACATTTATCAGTTGATAAAGTGCAAATGGGTATGGGCTGTGTAACTAGCTGGGGGGCTTTGCCACGACCTGAATACCAGGTGAAGTACCAAAATTATGAATTCAGATTTAAAATAAGTCCGATAAAATAATTGCTTAAGAAATCAAAATCATATTTACGTGTTAGTAAGATCGGAAGAGCGTCGT
>JBLIZK010000220.1:0-3537 GCA_048859825.1 Paludibacter sp. | reverse complement strand
TATGAGTTTAAGTGGAATCCATTGGCAAAAACAAAACAACCAAAAGTGTTCCTGAATAGCTATTCAGAAGCACTTTTTACGGTTGTACATAAAGACAATTTTGAGGAGTTTGTCTTGTTTGGGTAATTAAATAACGGAAAGGATAATTGATTGAAAACAATACATTAAATTCTTTTCGTTCATACATTATTATTTAATTGCTTCGTTTCATCATCACATTTTCTACACCCCATATTTCCAGTGCATTAAATACCGACGAAAGACTGCGCCCCGTTTCAGTAAGCGAATATTCCACCCGTGGAGGTATTTCCTTAAATTCCTTGCGGCGAATCAATCCGTCGGCTTCCAGTTCCTTCAACTGTTCAGTAAGTACCTTGCGCGATATATCGGGAATGCGTACGGCTATTTCGCCAAAGCGCCGTTTACCGTTTGCAAGTGAGTATAAAATAATGGTTTTCCATTTGCCTCCTATCAGTTCGAGGGCGGCAGTTACAGGACATTGCGTAGGTGAGTTTGTTTTTGCCATAATGGTTACTTTTTGGTTACCGGTATTTTAATGTTACCATTTGGTAACCTGTTTCGAATATAGACTATTAATAGTTACTTTGTGTAACAAAAGTAATACAAATAATTGTATCAATAAAATTCAAAAAAAATAAACAATAGAAAGGAAATAAATTATGAAAATTGGAGTAACAGGAGCCACCGGTCAATTGGGTCGGTTAGTCATCGAAAGTTTAAAGTCGAAAGTAGCGGCCAACAGTATTGTGGCTTTGGTACGTAATCCCGAAAAGGCAGCCGACCTGGAGGTTGAAGTGCGCGCGTTCGATTATGAAAAACCGGATGTAGCAGCGTTATCAGGTATCGACAAGCTTTTATTGATTTCAGGTAATGAATTAGGACAACGTGCCCGTCAGCACAGCAATGTAATTGAAGCCGCGAAAAGCGCCGGGCTGAAAGTAATTGTATATACCAGTCTGTTAAGAGCCGATAGCTCATCGCTCAGTCTGGCTCCTGAACATGCTGCAACAGAAGTAGCAATCAAAGCTTCAGGTATTGGTTATACTATTCTGCGCAACGGTTGGTATACCGAAAATTACACTGGTTCAGTGAAAGGCGCAGTAGCAGCGGGTGCATTTATTGGTAGTGCGGGCGATGGTAAAATTGCCTCGGCAGCCCGTGCCGATTTTGCTGAGGCTGCAGCCGTAGTGCTCACCACTGATAAATATGCGGGACAGACTCTTGAACTATCGGGCGACAGCGCATATACTTTGGCTGAGTTGGCTGCCGAATTTTCAGCACAAACAGGTAAAACCATTCCATATCAGAATCTACCAGAAGTGGAATATGCTAAAATTCTGGCCGGATTTGGTATACCCGAAGGTTTTGCGCAGGCCATTGCCAGTTGGGATGTGAGTGCGTCGAAAGGCGATTTGTACGACGATGCTAAAGTATTATCGGCAATAATTGGTAGGCCTACCACGCCATTAGCTAAAGTTGTGGCGGATGCACTGGCAGGTTAATCTGATGCTTACAATATGAAAAATGAGCGTGTTACGAAAGGTAGCACGCTCATTTTTTTATCGGATATCGCAGGCGTCACCCATGCAATTGGGTGTGACTTCGGGTTGTTTGAGTAGTTTAAGACGAAGCGCCAGAAAATAAAGCTTACAACCCACACAAATAGCAAAAGCAGTTTCGAGATACATCAGTAACAAGCAAATAAGGCACAGCATACAAACCGGTTCAAAATACGATAGGTCCTTAGTTTGATTTAATACAACGGATAATGTGAAAATTACGGCCGACAGAATAGTCCCTAACGTCCATGCAAAGCGTTTTTGTACTGCACCGATATAAATAGGTGTTTGCTTGCGCACCATGAACTTTGCTAACCATGTAATTGGCGATAAACGTGGATTTACAAGCACTGAAATCAGAAAATGATAAAGTAAAATCCCTGTTAGATAGGGTAATACATGAAATTTACTTAAAATAAACCCATTGATAGAGGCAATTGCACCGATTAATAACAAAATACCTGAAATAGCTCGGACTTCACGCTCGTTTAATACTTTAAATCCGTATCCCGATACAGTTTCGCCAAAAGAAAATAGTCGCATAGTTTTTGTATTATTAAATTGAATGTTATATTTATGAATTTCAAATATATACAAAATTGGAATATAATACAAGTAGGATTGTGCTGTGTGGGATGTAGAGGGCTCCATTCGGTTCGCTTGGCAGTGAAAAGTCGACAGTAATGAAGTTATGAGTGTAGAGTTTTGAGTGAAGAGTAAGGAGCAGGATGGTGGAAATTTGTGAGCAGCATGTGGGTTTTGATTAATAAAATCCCGCTACAAGGTGTTTGCAGCGGGATTGCAGAGTAACTTTTCAGCTTGAGTTAACAAAAAATCAATTCTAAACTTAAAAAAAGGCGCCGGGAGCGCAAGGGATGATTCACATCATATTGCGCCACGGCGCCTACCTCATTTGAAAACAGTATTATAATTGGAATTCTACTTTTTCTTCTAAACAAGTGCGGTCGTAATGGTCAAGGAACGCATCCATGATTTGTTTTACGAGGTTGGCAGCGCCATTATAACCTGTTTTTGCAAAGTAGTTGTGTCCGGGACGGTCGGCAATAGGGAATCCGAAGCGAATAAATGGTGTGTTTTCGTCGCGCGAGATGTATTTCCCGTATGTATTTCCTATCAATAAATCGACACCTTCCTGTTTAATCCATTGGTGCATGCGGAACATGTCGGCGCGTTCGCCGCTCATATATTTTGCTTCCGGAATATCTTTGAGAATTTCCTTCATCCGTTCGTCGAATGTTTTGCTTGCAGTACCGGTAACGATATACACGGGTTTCATATCCATACTCACCAGGAACTCTGTAAGTGGAATCAGTGTATCCGGGTCGCCCCAAAGTGCTACGCGTTTACCGTAAAGGTATTTAGCGCTGTCGGCTATCAGGTCGATTAACTGTCCGCGCTCGTCGCTCAGTTCTTCAGGAATTGGTACATTGGCATGGCGGCTAAGCGACATCAGGAAGCGGTCGGTGGCTTTGAACCCGATTGGAATATCGAGCATTTCGAATTTCACCTTACATTTGTTTTCGAGCTTAATACAAGCATCTTCTGTACAGGTTTGGCCTAAACCGAGTGTAAATTTGCTATCGCCGGTAAGTGTCATATCCGCCATTGTTGTACCTCCTTTTGGGTACATTTTATAGTGTCCATCCAATGGAGCATCCAATACACCGGTCATATCGGGGAACATTATGGTACGAGCTTCCATCACCTTAGTTAATCGTTTGATTTCAGCCATGTCCGAAGGTTCCATCCATCCGGCAACCAGGTTAATCACATTGCGTTTTTTAGGTGTGGCAGTGGCAAAACTTTTCACGAACGATGCCACCATATTTGAGTAACCCGTAACGTGTGTACCTACGTAACTTGGTGTATTACAGTAAATCACTTTTTTGCCTTCAGGTACGCAACCATCTTCAATAGCTTTTGCAATAATGGCAGT
>JBLIZK010000219.1:0-4062 GCA_048859825.1 Paludibacter sp. | reverse complement strand
AATTTTAATTTCTGAACTAACTTCAATTGCCTTGCGGTACAATGCACCAACTCCGCAATATGTTTCCTCGGACATTCTGACTGCTTTCTCCACTTTATCAAGCGGAATATCTTTGCCGGTGAGCGTATACACGATATGCATTTTTGTGTAGTATTTCGGATGCTCATCAGATACATCGCCACTTACTTCAATCGAAAGATTTTGAAAATCGACCCGCATTTTTTTTAGAATGGATACAACATCCATTCCGGAGCATCCGGCTATTGCAGCCAGCAATAATTTTTTCGGGCTTGGTCCCAAATCATTTCCACCTCCGGCAACAGGGGCATCCATGTTCAGTTTATGACCATTTATCTCGCTTTGGAATGCCAGGTTGGTTTTCCATTCAGTTGTAATTACATGTTTTTCTGCCATAATTGAGTTTATTTATCTAATTTTGTAACATACAGCTATCTGATTTGTTCAATTGTTTTTGATGAAATCACTTTTTCTGCATTTTAAAAATTGTTTTTATTATATGATTAAAATAAACATTATACTCATATCGCTTTTTACCTTATTTAATCAGATTATAGCTCAAACGAATTTAAGTCGTTTTGTAGTTGGTACGTTTACCGAAAATTCGTCGGCAAAAGGTATTTATTCATTAACTTTAGATAAAACGAATTTGGAGTTAAAATCAGAGTTGATTTACGAAATAAAGGATCCGAATTTTCTGTGTTTTAGTAAGGATAATCGATTTTTGTATGCGGTATCTGAACGAAAGGAGGGAGCCGGTGTTGTAGCTTTCCGTTTCGAGAATGGGAAATTGCTGTTTATAAATAAAATAACTTTTGGTGCCGGTACGGAGCCATGTCACCTTGCTGTTTCAGAAAAACATGTGGCAGTAGCCAATTATGGCGGTGGTTCGGTTTATATTCTGCAACGCAATTCGGATGGTTCATTGTCGCCGGTTATTCAAAAAGTAATGCATACAGGCAGTAGTATTGATCCTGCCCGCCAACAAAAACCGTATGTTCATCAGGTCTCATTTACTCCGGATGGTAAATTTTTACTTGCAACCGACCTTGGAACTGACAAGGTAGTAGCCTATCATTACAATTCTGCTAATGCAATAACTCCACTGCTTTTTTCTTCGGAAGTGAAGGTTAAACCCGGCAGTGGTCCACGTCATCTTGCAATGTCGAAAAATAATAAATATCTGTATTTATTGCAGGAGTTAGATGGAACATTATCTGTTATTACCCGAAAGAAAACAGAGTTGTCTATTTCAGGTATTTCATCAGTAAAGCAAAATGAAATGGAAGAAACAGCCGCTGCTGATATTCACATATCGCCCGATGGACAGTATTTGTATGCTACTAATCGGGGTAGTGCTCAAAATATCAGTGTATTTTCTTTAAAGAATGGTATTGTGCCAAAACTCATTGAACAATGTAGTGTGGAAGGTAATTGGCCCAGAAATTTTGCCATTACGGATGACGGGTCTTTTATTCTTATTGCCAATCAGCGTTCCAATTCGATTACGATTTTTAGCAGAGATAAAAAAACCGGTAAACTGAAGTTCACCGGTAAATCTGTTCAAATAGGCTCGCCTGTTTGTATTTTAGAGTATTAATGCTGATGTGCTCCCTGCGAAAGCATAATCACTGCTATTCCCAAACAAATAAGAATAATTTGCATAATTGATTCCCGGGGTTTGGTTTCCTTGTGCATTTCGGGAATTAAATCGGCTAACGAAACGTACAGGAAGCTGGCAGCTGCTAAAGCAATGGTATACGGGATTAATGCTTCAACATAATCGAGCAAAAAGTAGGCTGCAATACCCGATAAAATTGAACTGCTTCCGGATAACATGTTGAAAAGTAGTGCTTTTTTACGCGAGTATCCGCTTTTTAGCAATATGCCAAAATCACCTAATTCCTGTGGGATTTCGTGAAGCAGAACCGATAAAGTGACAAAAATACCCAATTCAGTGGACGTCAGAAACGATGCTGCAATTACTACACCATCAATTGCATTGTGTATAGCATCGCCAATAATAATCATAGGAGCAGCTGCGTGGTTCTGACGGGCACAATTTTCATCGTGACAGGTACGCCAAAGAATTATTTTTTCAAGTATAAAAAACAATAAAATACCTCCGAGTACCCATATTACTACGTCGTGAATGCAAAGAGATTCGCTTGCTTCAGGGATTAAGCCAAGCAGCGATGAGCCAAGTAATGTTCCACCTGCCAGATAAAGCAAATATCCCGAAATTTTTTCGAGCCATTTATTGTTTAATAATAGTAATGAACTGGACAATCCAACGCTGCCTATGCTGGTAAATAAAAGAGCTAAAATTGTGTATATCAGAGTTTCCATTGTTTTTTATAAGATGTGTTGTTGCAGTTTTTGCATTGCAAAGGTAAAGAAAATGATTGGTAGGCTCAATACCTATAAATAATTATAATATGTTTATTGAGGCTTAATTTACAACTCACACTAAACAATCGTTCATTGCATATTGTTTAAAACCCCGTTTTATACCGCATAATTTTACTAACTTTGTACTGGTTTTCAGAAACCAACTTACTAAAATGATTGATAATTCCGTTTTTCATAATAAAAAAGTAGTTTTTCATACTTTAGGCTGCAAACTAAACTTTGCAGAAACATCGGCTATTGGAAAAAAAATGGCTGATGAAGGCTTTGTTAAAGCAAAGTCGGGCGAAGAAGCTGATGTGTGTGTTATAAATACATGTTCGGTTACTGATACTGCCGACAAGAAATGCCGACAGGCTATCAGTAAACTTAACAGGCAGCATCCCAATGCCGTTATGGTTGTTACGGGTTGTTATGCTCAGTTAAAACCTGACGAAATTTCGAAAATCGAAGGTGTGGATTTGGTTTTGGGTGCTAATGAGAAATTCAGCATACTGGATTATATCCGCGATTTGGAAAATGGTAATTCTGCCACCGTACATACAACTAAAATAAATCAAATCAGAGAGTTTAGCCCTTCGTGTTCACGCGATGACCGTACCCGCTATTTTCTGAAAGTACAGGATGGTTGCGATTATTATTGTACGTACTGTACCATTCCTTTTGCCCGTGGGCGCAGCAGAAGTGCAAATGTACAGCAAACGGTAGCAAAAGCCTATGAGGCTATTGAGGCTGGTGCCCGTGAAATTGTTCTGACGGGAGTAAACATAGGTGATTTTGGCAAGGGTACAGGTGAAACCTTTTTCGATCTCGTAAAAGCGTTCGACGCAATAGAAGCTGATGTGCGTTTTCGTATTTCATCTATTGAACCAAACTTGCTTACTGACGAAATCATTGAATTTGTGGTAAATAGTAAACACATTATGCCTCATTTTCATATTCCTTTACAGTCGGGTACAAATGAAGTACTTGCCATCATGAAAAGGAAATACAACAGGGAGTTGTTTGCACATAAAGTGCATAAAATAAAATCGTTAATGCCACATGCATTCATAGGTGTGGATGTGATAGTAGGTGTGCGGGGCGAAACGCCGGAATTGTTTGAAGAATCATGCCGATTCATTGATTCATTGGATATTTCGCAGTTGCATGTATTTACCTATTCGGAGCGGGCAGGTACAAAAATGCTTGACATTGAGCAGAATACCCCGGTTGCAGAACGTAAGAAGCGAAGTGATATTTTACACTTATTATCGGATAAAAAAACAAAGGCATTTTACGAAAGTCAAATAGGCAAAAGCTATCCGGTACTTTGGGAAAGCAGGCATAATGGTGAAAATATGCTTGGATTTACCAACAATTATATACGGGTGGAAAGACCATATGATAAGAATAAAGTGAATACGGTAGAAACCATTTTGTTAGGTGGTTGGAGCGATGATAAAAGTTCGTTAACAGTAGCAGACCTTTAAATTATTTCAATAGTATAACTTCTAATTTTCATTATTTTGTTAGCAAAAAGAATTATTCCATGCCTTGATGTGAAGGACGGGAAAACGGTTAAAGGTGTCAACTTTTTAGGCCTTAAAGAGGTTGGAAATCCTGTGGAGATGGGAGTCCGGTATGCACTTGAGG
>JBLIZK010000218.1:0-3800 GCA_048859825.1 Paludibacter sp. | reverse complement strand
GTATTGGTAAACGACACTACATTCACCGGAAAAAAAGTATCGAACGAAAAGGTAATGAAAAAGCTCCGCGGAAAAGCGAATACCAAAGTAAAACTTGGTATTAAAAGAAACGGAACGAAAGAGATTCTGAAATATACTGTTACGCGGGGAGAAATTCCGGTTAATTCGGTGGATGTGGCTTATATGATTCGTCCGGGAATTGGATTGATTAAAGTAAACAAATTCGGAGAAAAAACATACGATGAATTTTTAAATTCGATTGCTTCGTTACGTAGTCAGGGGGCAAAAAAATACATTATCGATTTACGTGAAAACAGTGGAGGACTAATGGATCAGGCCATCAATATGGTAAATGAATTTCTTCCACAAAATCAACTTATTGTTTACTCCGAAGGAAAAGCTTACAAACGATTCGAAGCAAAAGCAAATGGAAAAGGTAGCTGTATCAGAAATCAGGTAGTTGTACTCATCGATGAGTTTTCGGCCTCAGCCAGCGAGATTTTTGCCGGAGCAATTCAGGATAACGACCGTGGTCTTATTATCGGACGTCGTTCTTTTGGTAAGGGGCTTGTACAACAACAATACGAATTATCTGATGGTTCGGCGATACGTTTAACCGTAGCAAGATATTATACCCCATCAGGCAGAAGCATTCAAAAACCTTATGTAAACGGTAAAGCCGATGAGTATGAAAACGATATTGTAAACAGATATTTGCATGGTGAAATTGACAACAAAGACAGTGTTCGTGTTGCTGATTCATTAAAATACAAAACACTCAAAGGACGAACAGTTTTTGGAGGGGGTGGTATTATGCCCGATATATTTGTAGCACGCGATACAACTGAATACACACCATATTTAAATAAAATACTTAATTACGGCTACCTATACCAATTTGCTTTTAATTATACCGATAAACACCGAAGCGAGTTGAAAAAATTCAGAAAATGGGAAGATTTGGATAAATATCTGTCATCACAAACATTGCTACCTGAGTTTACACAATACGCTAATAATAAAGGCATTAAACCCGACAGCAAACAAATCAGCAAGTCGGCAAAAATTATGAATAACCTGCTACACGCATATATTTCAAGAAATATATTAGGCGATGATGGCTTTTATCCTTTGTTTTTACAATACGACCCAACGGTTTTAAAAGCTGTAGACGTATTGTCGAAAAAGTAATACATTGATTTACATATAACAATGACTGAAATGAGGAGTATATCCTCATTTCGTATTTTTGATAATAATGAAAGAAAGTACTGAATATAACGAATATACATTATCAAACGGACTACGCATAATTGCAAAACCCGATAAAAGTGACATTGTGTATTGTGGAGTTGCCATAAACACCGGTTCGCGCGATGAGCTTAGCTCTGAATTTGGTATGGCACATTTCATTGAACACATGCTCTTTAAAGGCACTAAAAAACGAAAGTCGGCCCATATTATCAACCGGCTTGAGAATGTTGGTGGTGAGTTAAATGCCTACACATCAAAGGAAGAAACGATAGTATATGCAGGAATCTTAAAAGAATACAGTGAACGAGCAATTGAATTATTAGCCGATATTGTATTAAATTCGGTATTCCCTCAAAAAGAAATTGATAAAGAGGTAGACATAATTCTGGACGAAATACAATCGTACAACGATAGTCCTTCGGAGTTGATTTACGATGATTTTGAAGAAATATTATTCGATGGAAATGCACTAGCACACAACATATTAGGCACTGAAGATATACTTAAAAACTTCACTACACAACACGCTCAAAGCTTTGTAAGCCGACAATATCATACGAACCAAATGGTGTTATTTGTAAGTGGAAATCTGGATTTCAGAAAAATAATTCGCTGGGCCGAAAAGTACTTTAGAAGTGAAAATATGGCTCACAACCCATTGCAACGTATAGCGCCATCTGATGTGATAAATCCTTACAGAAAAACAATTGATAAAGATACGCATCAGGTGCATTTTTTAGCCGGAACAAGAGCATATAATATTTATCATCCCGATAGATTAGGATTATACCTTTTGAATAATATCATTGGCGGACCAGGCATGAACAGTCTGTTAAATATGTCGCTTCGCGAGAAAAACGGACTGGTTTATAATGTTGAGTCATCTTTCCAACCATTTACCGACAGTGGTATTTGGACAGTATATTTTGGTTGTGATCCTGAGAATGCACAAAAATGCGAAGACCTTGTTAAAAATGAATTAAAAAAACTTATTGACAGGCCAATTAACGATAACAGCCTGAAAAAGTATAAATTACAATTATTAGGACAAATGGCTTTAGCTTCCGAAAACAAAGAAAATCAGGCTCTTAGTTTAGGTAAAAGCTATTTACGCTATAATAAAATTGATTCGCCAACTGGTCTGAGACAGAAAATTGAAGCAATAACAGCCTCGCAATTGCATCAAATTGCAAACGACATTTTCCAGCCTGAAAAGATGTTTACTTTAATTTATAAATAGTATGAGTATTGACGAATATGTAGAACTACACTCTGATAAAGAGCCTGCATACCTTGCCCGTATTAGCCGGTTAACACATCTCAGACTTATAAATCCACGTATGCTATCAGGCCACGTACAGGGACGCTTTCTGACAATGATATGCCATATGCTTCAACCAAAACGTGTATTAGAGTTAGGTACATATGCCGGCTATTCAGCCTTATGTATGGCCGAAGCTATGCCTGTGGACGGAGTTTTACACACAATTGAATCCGATGACGAACTGGAAGATTTTATCCTCGAAAATCTGGCTACGGTTGAACATGGAACAAAAATATCTCTGCACATTGGTGAGGCCCTCAATGTAATTCAACAACTTGATGAAACCTTCGATTTGGTATTTATTGATGCTGATAAAAGAGAGTATTCTGCTTATTTCGAAGCTGTACTTCCCAAATTACGTAAAGGTGGATTTATAATTGCTGATAATACCTTATGGGATGCAAAAGTGCTGACCAATCCTGCCAAAAATGACTATCAGACTATTGAAATCCAACGATTCAACAGTCTGATAGCAAATGATAGCAGGGTAGAAAAGGTTATTCTACCACTACGAGATGGGATTACACTAATCCGAAAATTATAACTTAACAATAAGTTCCATGCCTACCTGCAGCGCTTTCTCGTTGGTAGCTAAAAGGTGATGATGTCGTTCGGGTAATGATTTTTTCAATCCTTTCAGAACGTTTTTAACCTGTACTATAGGTCTTACCTTTAATAATCCACCCAAAATAATCATATTCATTGTTTTGGTTACGTCGTTTTTATAGGCGTATTCTGTGGCATCAATCCGGTAAATATTAATATCGGTACGCGTAGGGAATTTATGAAAACCATTGCTGTCAAAAATCAATGTTCCTCCCGGCTTCACCTTGCTTTCAAACCTTTCAAGCGATGGTTGGTTCAATATAATAGCAGTATCGTACATGTTCAATACAGGCGAACTGATTCTTTCTTCACTTAATATAACAGTTACGTTAGCCGTTCCACCACGTTGTTCAGGGCCATATGATGGCATCCAGCTTACCTCCTGCCCTTGCATAAGTCCTGAATAAGCCAGAATTTTACCCATTGAGAGTACTCCCTGTCCGCCAAAACCGGCAATTATAATCTCTTCAGTCATTGTTGTTTAATTTTAAAAATTGGCAGTAATTGTACTAAATATTTTTCAAATCACCCATTGGGTATGCAGGAAACATGTTTTCAACCATCCAATCATTAGAAGCTGAAGGTGTCATTTTCCAACCCGAGCTACAGGTTGAAA
>JBLIZK010000217.1:0-14953 GCA_048859825.1 Paludibacter sp. | reverse complement strand
GCTTCGGTAAAACTACCTTCTTCGACATTTGAACAGGCAGGTACATCAGTTAATACACGCATAGTTGTTATTGACAGAATAGATTTACCAAGCAGGTATTCAATAAAAAATGAAGTTCTTACTGATAATTTTAAAAACAAAAAATTATCGGAAACACACGAACAGGTTGAAGCCGAAGTTGACAGAAGACTAACTGAAATCAAAAATAATCTTCCACGTACCGAAAACATTGATTTATCATCGGCAAAAAGCGTTGATGATCTGTTTAATGAAATTGAAGACTTAAGCATAGCAGACCGACAAGGAGTAGTTGCAGAAACAGAAAGCGAAACAACCGAACCTGTAAAACAAAACTTTGAGCAGTTTACCCAAAAACACGGTAAGACAGGCGAAGACATGTTTATGGTTGCACCTACTGAATTTTTTGAACGCGATGTGTACAATAAACTTGTGGCTATTGCCAAAGAGAATAACGGCTATTACAGCAGCTATTCGAACAAAGCTCAGGGAGTACGCGCCGGATTTACATTCAAAACACAAGAGGATGCCGACAATTTTACGCTTGAAGCCAACAAAGGAATAAGCAAGCCGGAGTTTAAACGCACGAAGCCAGCTTTAATGCAAAAACCACCACGCCCGGAATATCCTGTATTTACAAACAAAGATAATGCACTTGATAGAATCAAAAAGCTACAAGCATACAACGAAGCCAACAAGCAATGGGTAAAAGACAACTATGACTTTATGCCCGAAGGAGCATTTAGAAATTCGTTTAAAGACCAATTTGCATTATTAGTACAGGACAAAGAACGCTATCCGTTATTATTCCAACGCGATATTGAACGCATGATGGGTTGGACTGATAAAACAATCCCCGATACAATGGATTGGTACAAGCAGCACGAACACTTATCGAGTAAAAACGGACACCAAATAGACCAATACAACAAAGAGCTGTATTCACCATTTATGGTATCGCTTGCACGCGTTACAGCTCAAACAGGTTCTATGTCGCTTGCTTCGGATTATATGATAATATCGCACGCTATTGAACGCAATCAGTTTAATGTAGATAAGCGCGTTAATGAATTTGAGAAAGCTGAATACGACAAACTTGAAAAGCTATTAGCCGAAAGAGCAAAAGATATTGAAAGGTCGCTTAATGCTCGTGAAAGATATTATGCGAAACGTTTAAAAGATGGTGATATTACTCAGGACGTGTACGATGAAATTATTGCCAAAAACGAAAAAATAAGAAATTCATATCCTGCTAAGATTGACAAATCAAGACAACGTAGAATAAACGGAACTCAAAGAACGAAAGGAATTGTTGGTCGTGTAGCTGATTACAAATCAGAAATAGAAGAAAAAGACTATTCGGGTGCTTACACCATACTTAAAGAGTACGGATTTGAAGAAAGCAGACAAGGTTTACAAGACTTCGTGGAAGACTTTGAAAGCAAATACGAAGTAGGTGATTTGTGGCAAAAAAACAAAGCAGCAAATGATTTTGTACTTGATAAACTTTATGAAGGACAAATTATCACAGCAGAAGTACGCGACGAACTGAAAACGCGCTGGAGTAAATACGTTCCGTTAAGAGGTTTCGACGAAATAGCCACAGCCGATGACTTGTTTGGAGAAGTATATCATGGACATAGCAATTCAGGGTACAACAATCCGCTTAAAACTATGAAAGGTCGTAAATCGAGACCAGAAGACCCGTTTAAGCACATATTAAGCATGGCCGAAACTGCAATACTTAAAGCTAACAAAAACCTTGTAAACCAAACATTGAATAATATCGCAAACTTTATTCCTGAAAATCCGTATGTATTCGCAAGCAAAACATGGTACATACGAGAATCGGCAGAAAGTGAGTGGGTAGAAGTAGCAGAAAAACCCGAACAACGTTATTTTGACGAAGGAAATGTTCGTTTCGATAAAAATAAATTGGGATTTGCTGTATTCAAACCATATCAGGAAAAGGAACACGATGTGATAGTATATGTAAACGGAAACAAAAAAGTACTTACATTCACCGACCCACGAGTAGCAAACGGAATAAATGGAAATTCGAAAACTGTAAAACTTGTAAGAGATATTATTAATTGGAAAGTTATAGACTTATCAGGGACAAAAATATCAAAACTACAACCTGCACTTCAACCTTTGCTTGCATGGCACAAACTAAATACCTTTATCAAACAATCGTTCACAAGCTATTCGCCAAACTTCATTATTAAAAATGGTATGCGTGATGCAGAGCAAGTTGTTTACACATTGTCGATAAACAACCCTGAAATGCTTGCGCCATTTATGCAGTACTTCACACCGTTCGAAAGTATTACAACTCTTAAAAACGGAGTAAACGGAAAAGGTACGTTGAGTGCAATTTTCAGATACTTGTTTTTACAACCTGACTTGAATGTAAAAGCAGACCAATACTTGCAAGAGTTTTTGGAACAGGGAGTACCAACCGGAATTGGAAGATTGAAAGATATACAGGGTTACGAAAAAGAATTTGGAAAACAATTCCGCGAAGCCGAAAAAATACTTCGAAATGAAGGACGTTCTGAATTCAACAAATGGATGCGTAAATGGATGCTTGCATCGCCAAAACGATTTGAAGAACTTATCGAACGACTTAACTCACTTGTAGAAACTAATACAAGACTTGCTGTTTACATTGCAGGTAGAGAAACAGGAAAATCGAAACTAAAGGCCGGAAGCATGGCTAAAAACTACTCGATAAACTTTACAAAATCTGGTGAAATAGCACCATTGCTTGACCTTGCGTTCCTATTTGCTAATCCGGCAATACAAAGTACAAAGAATTATTATCAGTACGCTAAGGCGCACCCTGTAAAAACAGGTATTAGCTTTATGGGTATTACAATAGCAGGGTTCGCATTGAGCGCACTTGCAGCTCTTATGGCAGGCGACGACGACGAAGGGAACAACTACTACTACATGATAAATGAAACGGTACGCAAAACGAACGTTATATTTTTCTTTGGAAGTAAAAAAGACGATTACATAAAAATTCCGGTAACACAGTTTTTAAGTGTAATGTATGGCTGGGGGGTTGATTTGACAGACATTGTAAACGGAAAAGCAAACTATGTAGACAAAATTCAAAGAGTGCCTGTAGACATAATACAGAATGTTAGTCCGGTGAATGTTGACTTAGGCTTCCATAAACAACAAGATGGACGGTATTATGTAGGTGGATTAATTCCACAAGCAATTAAACCTTTGTACGAAGCCTACATTGCAGGAGAGGACGCGTTCGAAATGCCAGTATCAGACCAAAACGAATACAACGAAGGTATTCCTGAATACAGGCGTTCGCTGAAATCAACAGCCAAACCATTTGTAAAAGCAAGTGAGTTTTTAAATAAAGTTTCAGGTGGAGATAAAGTACGGGCCGGAGCCATAAATATAAACCCTGATAATATCGAACATATTGTACAAGGTTATACAGGTACAGCAGGTAAATTCTATCTTGACACCTACAAGACAGCAGCGTATATTTACAATCAGAACTTCGGAGATAAAACCGAAGAACTTAAACCAAGCAATATACCTGTAGCCGGAGTATTTTACGGCAATGTAGGAAAAGGAACACAGAGAACTTATTACAGTGGACTGTATTACGATATGAAACAGGAATACGATAAAATGAAATCGGACATTCGTGAATACAGAAAAGTGGGAGAAGATGCTAAAGCCGAAAAGATTGAAAACTCAAACTTATATAAGTCAATCCGGTTTATCGGAGAGATTGAAAAAGAAATGAGCGACCTTCGACAGATAAGAAAAAAATCGGAAGACCCAATTGAAGTAAAACAAGCTACTGAAGAACAATTTGGACTACAGAAAAAGGCTTTCAGAGTAAACAAATCGGACGAAGTAGATTATTACGATACCAAAGCAGCTTATAATGAATTGGTAAATAAAGTACAAGACTACCGTAAACAAAAAGTGATTACAGGCAAAGAAAACCCCGAACTCGAAGAAGCATACGGACGTTTGTACACACCAGTAGGACGCATGAAATCAATTCACAGTTACGTTTCGGCCATTGAAAAGCAGATAAAGAAGAATAACGAAAATGTGGAGCTTACACCCGAAGAAAAGAAACAGCAGAACGCCGAACTTGAAGCAGCAGCAACAGAATTAATGAATCAAATAATACAACAGCCATGATACCAGCAACAAAAACGGTAGACTACCGTAAATTCAACAACGAAACCTTAAAGGCAAAAAAGGACGTTCCTGTTTTTAATACCGTATCGCAGAGTGAAAACAAGATGAAGATATGGCAGTATCAAAATTTATGGAACAATCTTCGTCCGGCACGCGATAAACGCGACAGAGCCATACGATATGTACTTGGTAATCAGTATTCAGACCACATTACAGACGAATACGGACGTAAAGTAACCGAAGCCGAACACATTATGAGCCAGGGTAAAGTACCTATTGTACACAACCTGATAGCAGGGCAGATAAACACCGTAGCCGGACAGTTCAGAGCCAACCAAACAGAACCGAGCTGTATAGCACGCGACAGGGACGAAGCTAAATTGGGCGAAATGATGAGTATTGCAATACAGTACGCATACCAAACCAATAAACTTTGGGAGTTGGATTCAGAAACGCTGAAAGAATACCTGTATAGTGGAATAGCAGTGCAGCGCGTAGGGTACGCATGGAATAAGCTCAAAATGAGAATGAGCGAAAAAGTTGATTTTGTTACATTGCCAAGGCTGTTTTTTAATGGTGATATTGAAGACCCGCGCGGTGGAGATTTTACGGTTATAGGTGAAATACTTGACATGAAACTTGCTGACATTATTTCGACATTTTGCGCAGGCGACAGAGCAAAGGCGTTGGAAATTTCGAGATTATACAACACTTACAATGTAAACACCATACAATCGGCATATAATGGATTGACACGCGACCGGATAAAAAACATTTCGTTCTTCATACCTGAACCAGGAAAGTGTAGAGTAATATGTGCATGGGAGTTGGAAAGCAAAGAGCGGCTTCGCGTACACGATACATTGAACGGTGAAACATTTATTACCGAACTTGACGAATATAAAGCCATTGACGCGCAAAACAAACAGCGTATAGCAGAAGCCACAGCACAGGGAGTTGCACCGGATAACGTTCCGCTTATGGAATATCAGTGGTTTTTAGATCAGTATTGGTACGTTAGATACATGACGCCAACAGGAGAAACATTGTTCGAAATGGAAACACCATACACCCACAAAGACCATCCGTACACCATTAAGATTAAAATGATTGACGGACAGAACTATTCGTTTGTGGACGGACTGATTGAATTGAACCGAGGCATAAACCGATTGGCTACATTGATTGACTTTATTGTTTCGAGTGGTCCTAAAGCAACCATGATATTTCCTGAAGAAGCATTGGGAAGCATGAACAAAGAACAGGTTACACAACAATACTCAATGCCAGGAGGTGTTATATTTGCCAAACTGAAAGATATGGAACATATGCCGCAGGTATTAAGCAGCAACGCCACCAATGTAGGAGCGTATGAATTGCTAAACCTGTATATGAACTCTATGAAGGAAGTATCGGGAGTATTTGGGGCAATACAAGGACGTGAAGCACAAAGCGGAACACCGGCAGCTATGTACGCACAGCAGGCACAACAAAGCGCGATAAACTTGCTTGACTTGTTGGATTCGTTTAAATCGTTCCGCGAAGACAGGGATTTAAAACTAATGAAAACCATACAACAGTATTACGACGAACCAATGTATTTGAATTTGGCAGGTAGTGATTATAGTGAGGAAGCGAAGTTTTACGACCCTGAAAAAATACGTGATACCGAATTTGACCTCGTGATAAACGAAAGCGCCAACACACCAGCATTCCGAAACGTAAACAATTCGTTACTTATGGAACTTTTCAAAGTACAGGCCATTGGTGTAAAAGAATTACTGAAAGCCGGAAACTTTGCATTTGGTGATAAACTACTTGAACTGATAAGCGAACAGGAAGCAGCCATGCAGCAAGGGAAACAGCCACCCGGAATACCACCCGAACTACAACAGCAAATTGCAGCAGGACAAGACCCACGAGCAGCGCAGTTGATAGGGCAAATGCAACAAGTAGCATAAAAATATCAACAACAATAACAAAGTCCACAGATATGTATTATATTTGTGGACTATTTTTTTTATAATATGATAGTAAGGAAGCATTTAAGAATAAACACGATATTTAAACGTAATAGTTATAGTAACTCAGAGATACACAAACTTAATCGAGTAGATAGACACGAATCAAGAATTATTAAATTGATTGATAAGATAATATCTAATTCAGAACATTCAATCAAAATTAGCGATATGAGTGAAAGTTTATTTAAAGGTTATACAACCATATTGATACAGAAAAAATCCGCTAATTTTCCACTTTTAGAATCTATAATTGAAGAACAGCGTAGAATAAACATTATAGAAACTAATAAAACTTTACTTGAATTAAATAAAGAACAAGATGATTTTATAAACAAAATCACAGAATTTCAAAACTACAAAACCTATTAATAAAAAGTGTGAGAATATATATGTTTCTCACACTTTTTGCTTGTATAAACTTGAATAAACTTGTATGAACTTGAATACAAGAATAAACAAGTTATTTTATTCGATACACAAACCCATTTACACCTTTGCGCTTTTCCACAACGCCACTACTTACCAAGCTATCCAATTCCGAAATATCTCCAAACATACGTTTTAGCTTTACTTCGGAATGGTAGTTTGCAGAATCAGAGCGTAGATAGTCAGCTATTGAGTTGCTCATAAATAGCTTTTATTACTTTTGCATCACACAGAGAGTTGTGCTTGTCGTTAGAATTATAACATATAGGTTCTGAATCCTTTGTAGGAAATGCCAATTCCTCTCTATTCAAATCGAACGCTTCACTTACCGAAATACCTTTTTTGAAAGCTATAAGGTCGTTTAAATCCATTGGCACGGGCGAAATATTGTCAGCAAGTTTTGGAAGACCTTGCTTTGTTGCTTTAGCTTCATAGTTTGACTTTGCTATAAATGAAGAACCTGATACAACACTCCAATTTTCACAAATTTCTTTTTTTTGTTCATCCGATAAATTGCAATCAGGTATAATCAACATATCATAACAAGCTGTTTTATCCCACTCAGCCAATAGCTGCAACAGCCAGTACCAATCCCATGTACCACAATCGACAACAAATTGTATTTTGTAGTCAGAGAATTTAGATAACCACCATTTTAACGCAAACCCAATGTTTGTAAACTTATCATGCAAATGACAAGTAATAGATTCCCTTATCAATTTATGAGAATCTTTACTACATAAAATAATTTCGCCATTTAATATAGCAGTAGTAGTATCTATATTTTGTAATTTTGACACTACATTATTGCGCACCCAATCGTCACAACGACTAATATCAAAGTCGGTAAATTCAGCATAAAAAGATTTACCGCAATCAGAAATGACCCCAAGCGATATAATCTGAGCATCTGGACTCAGCGAAGTGAACTCAATATCAAAAAAAATTAATTTAGTTTTCATAATAGATATATTTTATTAAATTTCAATCCAACTACGTTTTTTATTTACAATTCTATTTATATGAGCTTGACTAACACAATATTTACAACCAAGTGCAGCCTGAGATATTTTCCCTCCTTTATATTCATTTCTTATTGATACCACATCAACCTTAGTCAACTTTGCGTTGTAATTATCTTCTCCTTTAATTCTTTTTTGTAATCCGGTATTAAAAGCATGAATTTGATTTTCAGAGGTAGTTACCCACTCTAAATTCCAATCATAACAATTAGATTTTATCCCATCTTTATGATTGACTTCTGGTTTATTTTCTGGATTTGGAATAAAAGCTTTCGCCACAAGAACATGAACTCCGTACTTCTTCGCCTTATGTGATTTATCAAATAGCTCTATTCTTAAATATCCACAATTTGATACTTGATGTTTTTTAATCTTTTCTTTAACTACTTGATTTCTTCCAATTGTATCAATAAAATGTCTTTCAATACTTTTCACCCTACCAAAAGAACTTACCTGATATAAGCCTTCATAACCAACAATATCCTTCCATAGTTCATTGTTGAAGTCCACAAATAATTTAATTTCTTTCATATTTTATATTTTAAACAGTTTCATTAAAACCCAGTTTATCTGCCCACAGGAAAAGCCAATTGTTCCACTTGTACTTCTCGATAGTATATAAGTGATACCCTTTGAAGATTAACTCTACAAATCGAATAACAATCATCGGAAGGACGACGATAATATAAACCGGCAGTGTTAGTTTCCATAAATGTTTCATTTGAAATTCCTCCTTACAGTATTAATGTTCACACTTTGCTTACTTTGTTCGTGCGTAATTGTTTCCGCTTTTTTCTGTTCAACCTGCCTCATGTATTCAATCCATTGTAGTTTTTTTATATACAACGTGTAAACATCAGGTGCATCAATTTTTTTATCTTTCAATACCGTTCCTCCAGTATAATAGAATGACTCGTTTATTAAGTCCTGATACGTTACAGTCCGACGCATTTTAGAAATACCAAATGCCTTACGACCAATACGCGTTACTTTGCGCTTACGTTTGGTTATTACACCGTTTTTCTTACGCTTATATAGTTTGAAGTGATACACGTTTTGATACTCAATTTTACCTATTTGCATAAGTTTTACAATATCCTTTTCGGATAGTACAAGCAACCGTTCCTTTTCGTCCGGAATAACAAAGAACGCGCGTTTTGTTTGTTCACTACGCACATCAGCCCAAGCCGATGCAACTACCAACTTCATTTTCCACCAAAGGATTTTCAAACCCTGTTTAATTGTTTTGTTTTCCATAACTTTACATTGATGTCATTCCCAACACCTTTTTTAATTTCACCTCATTATTTTTTACTTCCTCTGGTATTGGCATTTTAGAACTGATATGCAACCCGATAGCGCGTGTCATTACCATATCATCATGGCATTTGTCAGCACTTCCGAACGTTCCATCTTCTTTAAGCTCGTAAGTGTCCAATTCGTTACATGCTTCTTTGTTTCGCTCCCTGTACGTATCGTCGCGTAATGCAGCCTGTAAAGCCGAAACAACCACCGGCTTCGTACTACTATTTGTGTGAAAACCAAACGTAGTTCGTTTTGTACCTTTTACTTTGTCGATTTTAACCGTAGCATACATATTATCGTACACCTTAGCCACTTCCGAAAGTAATACGTCAGCAAATTCAGTAATCGTATCAATAGTATTCTTTTCGATAACTAACAAAGCATTTCCGTAAACCTGTGCCAGTTGGGCCGCTTTCCATGCCAATAAGTCAATATCAATCTTGCCATGCCATTCGGCAGCCACTTCATCACATCCACCATACATGCGCTCGTATCTGTCCAGTACAAGAATATCCGAGAAGTCAGCATCTTTCGATTTACCTTTGCCAATATCCACCGTAACCACGTATCGGTAGTTTACACGGATAGAATTATCAGGTTTGCTCCATATTTTCAGGTTGTCGGACAAATTACCGAACCGAACATTTTTGAGTGATTTTGGATCGTCCGCTTCAATATCGCAACATTCAATAGGATCAATACATTCATCGCGTCGTTTCTGCACATGGTTAGGCGGAAACACACGGCGACCGGTAGTTTGAAACGCTTCCACATCGTCCGAAGGAAATTCACTTTGTACGCGCCAATGCTCCATTGTAAGCAACTTATCGAAATACCAGTTAATGCTTTCGAGTGTACAACCAAGCGACCACAAATAATCAATGTATTCTTTCTTTTCGTGATTAAGCCACGTATCAAAAAACACATCATAGTTTTTAATCGGTTTGCTATAACGGTCCACCCAAAACCACGGCAGGAATATCGGTTTTAAATCGCTTTTGCCTTTTTTGGCAGCCACCCACTGTTCGTAGAAGTAATTACCAACACCCTTTGGCGAACTTTCCATACCAAACACGGTATAGGCCACATCGTCCATACCACCACGTATAGCCTGAATTAAATCCTCCGGCGTTTTGCCAAGTGTAGTTTTCCACAAACCAACCTCCGTTAAATGACACGACATATTATCGGCAGAACGAACGTTTTCGGGCTTTTGCATGGAACCGGTAGAGATACGGCATTTACGCTGTTTGATAATACGCGTTTTGCTCGAACCCTCGAATGGTGCAATTTCGTAAGTAGTTTTGCTTGCAGTAAAAATGGCCGGAATACCTGTAACCATTTTATCCTGCATACCACGAACGTTAGTAGCCTGGTTTTCCACATCGCCGCAAATAAGCGAATTCCAATTCTCAAATATATTGAGCTGCACCCACGTATTAAATCCGGTGATTATGGTTGTGATAAAAGCCTGACGACACTTAACCACAATAAAGCGAACAGGATTTTTAGCATACCAATCATCAAGAATAGCATACAAAACAGTACGTTGCGTTTTCGACGGAATAAGAGTGCCATCCTTTGTTTTGTTTTTAATCTTAATTTTGGCAAACGTAGCAAGCCAGTATTCGCAATCGTGTTTACAACGTTCGATAATCCATTCGCGGCAAACACCCTCGTAGTATTGTTCTAAATGGTATTTTTCGCAGTACTTCTTAATGCTGCCAAGCACAATGATACGAGATACCCACTTAACTTTAATCATTGAAGTAGGCAAATAGAACGTACCAATATCAGAAAGAACTACCTTCCGGCGTTCGCCATAGCAGCCAATACCCTTTATCGGATCATAGTCCGGTTGGATTTTGCGCTTTTCGTTTTCGGAAAGTAGTTGTTCGCGGTTCATTTAATCAATTCTCCTTCATTTTAGATACCAATTCATTCGCCAGGCACTTTTGGAAATACTCATTGAGTAGTTCTTTTTGCACTTCCGGTATTTCGCGTTTCGGGTACAAGTAGCTTACAGCTTCTTTAACGTAGTTGAACAGTTCGGGGATAGTAAGCAGTTTGTAGTTCTGCATATCCGCTAAAATTCGTGCAGCAGTATCTTCAGGGCTTTCTCCCTGCTCCAATACGTGCGAGTAGTACTGTTTAAGTACTTTGTTGAGTTTCTTTGTTTTGTTGCTCATATTATTTTCATTTTTAATTACTGTATATCCATAACAACCATCAAATATTTTTATTGGAGCATCTTCTAAATATAGTTGATTTATAATGTTTTTCTTAACATCAAACGTATAATCACCCGAACAAAAATTAGGCATTGTAAAATGAATTTTATCACCATTTTGAATATTTTCTTTTTTACAAAATCCTTTACTTAGTACCAGTTTTTGTGAACCCATATTTCAATCCTTTCTAATTTCGTTATACAATGTTTTTTTAATCAATTCCTTTTCAATATCACATCCGAAATGTCGCGCCATGCTGAACGATACAAGGATAATATCAGCAAGCTCAGAAACGTCGAACGTATTTATTTTGCTTATACTTAAACTCATTTCAAGTTCTGTAACTTCGTTTCGTATATCAGTTGCAAAATGCGAACAATCTGTTTTATTTGTAATCTTTCCACGCTTTACAGCAGCCTGATAGTTGCGTTCAATAATTTCCTGTAGTTCCATAGCTTACAATTCAATTAAACCCCAAATACTTAATACAACAATCACATATAAAACGCCAGCTATAATACCGGCAGTAAGGCAAGCGATATGAAGCCATACGTTTACATTTTGAGCCCACAGACCAACTACACTACCAACTACAATCCATGCAGCATTTATAAGGTATGATTTAAGCGTAAACTTGCGAACCACATACATAAAACCAAGCATTGCAAACAGCACACCCGAAAAACCAACCGTATAACCATGTGCCAAAAACGGAACAAATGAAATTACAGTTGCGATTAGAACCCCAAGAAGCAAAATTTTCCATTCAACAATATCGTACAACTTCACAAAAACAACCATATTAATAATCAAGTGGAACACATTAGCATGAGCAAAATTGTATGTTAAGTGCGTCCATGCAGGGGAAGTAGCAGTAAATCCAAGTGGAATAAAGTGTTCGATAACACCGGCCACCATACATAGCAGTAAGAATAAGTATTTCATAAGCATATATGTTTATTTAAAAATTTAAAAGCACGATCGGCACACATATAAAATCGGGGAGCAGGTGAATCACAAGCCTTGCGAATAGCTTCTTTAATTGTAATATCCTGATTATCGTTCATTATATGTTGATACGTTCGGTATAAATCCTGATACTTAATAGCATTCAATCCTTTTTTGCCCGACATTCCGTATTTATTAATCCGGTATATCACACGAGTAGCTTCATTATAGCTCACATAATAACACTTAGCAGGTTTATTTAAAGCACGTTGAACCAATGTAGCCTTACTTGTGTACTTTGCATATTTGCCACATTCCTGTACGCAAACGTCGTAAGCATTTCGTAAATCACATACAAATTCAACTAAAATTTCCTTGTCAAGTCGCATAGAAATTATATTTTATACAAACATAAGGTTATTTCAACGAAAAACATAGTTATTTCAACGAAAATCTATCAACAATTCATACTTTTTTTGTATCTGATTTCAAAACGAGTTTTAAAACTCACAGAAAAACCAATAAAAAGGGTGCAAAATGAAAGAAATAATTAACGAAACTCAACCTGGAGCAGAGGAAATGGCAACACCTGAAGCAGCAGAAAAGCTATCGAACAAGGATGCTGTTTTACAACGCTTACAGAAAATGTTCCCAGACGTGGACGAAGAAACCATGTACGGAAACTTTATGGAGTTTATGGATGACATGGAACGTGCATCAGGCGCACACTCTATGTTGAACGAAAAGCTCACACAATACCCAAAAGCGGGACTTATGCTTGCCGACATGATGGACGGAAAACATCCGGCAGTAGCAATTAAAAGACATTTTGGCGACGAATTAGAAATTGAAGAAGGTAGCGAAGAATACGAAGCCTTACTTACAGCCGAACGAGAACGCCTTGCCGACGAAGAAGCAAGCGGAACAATGAAAGCCGAGTACGAACAAAACCTTTCCGAAAGTGCCGAAGCAGTACGCATGTTCAAAGAGGAAAAAGGATTGGACGACGAACAGTTTCAGGAGTTTATGGAATCGGTAGTTGAAATGACAGGTGATTTGTTGTCAGGAAAACTCAACACTACATTACTTAATGTGTACTGGAAGGGAAAAAACTACGATACGGACATTGCTAACGAAACAGGCATTGCCGAAGAACGAGGGCTTATAAAAGGTCGTAACGAAAAAATAGAAGAACGTAAACGCAAAATGGTAGGCGACGGACTACCAAATGTATCTAGTTCAGCAGTTAAGAAAGAAATACCTTTACCAAACTTACGAGGTTCTGTTTGGGATAAAAAGTAAATATCAAACAAAACAATTAAAAACAACAAGAAAATGAAAAAAATTTTTGGATTAATGAAACAGACCAACGTATGGATGCTCATGCTTATGGTAGCAATGGCATTATTTGGCATTACTGACGTATCGATGGCTGTGGCCAACGGAGTAGCAGGAACGGACGGAGCAGGTACACACCTTGCAGGTGGAGAACCTCTGAACACTAAAATCATTTCTGACGAAAGCCCTGATTTGCTTTTGCCGGATATTGATGAGCGCGTAACTAAAATTTCACCTTACAAAAACCCGATTGACCAATTGGCGCGATTAGTTGGACGTAAGATGAAATCGAATGGCATGGAGTACAAACATTATTCAGTTGACATTAGCCCGATTAAAGGAACGGTTACGACAGCTATTGCCGACCAAACAACTGCAACTTCAACATTGAAAGTGGATAACTACAAACTGTTTAATATTACCGATACAATTACCGTGAAGGGCGTTGCTGGATATGATGAAAATGGTGGTGCAATTGCAGGAAATAATGCTCCGGACTTAATGCTTTATGTAGCAGACAAAGCAACTAATGGCGATTTGACCGTAGTTCCTATTAATGGCAAATTGGAAGGTCCTGAAAAAGTAGTTCCAAATATCGCACAAGGAAAAGAGGTTTACCTATTAGGTACAGCAGCCGCCGAAGGTGATATTCGTAGTTACCAAAATGCAGCATTGCCATTACCCGAAACCGGATATTGTCAGATTTACAAAATGGAAGTTGGTGAAACTACTATTGCACAAATGACAAAAAAAGAAGTTGATTGGAGCTTGGATGACCAAATTGAAATTGGTATTACAAAACTTCGCGCAGCAATTGAACGTAGCTCACTTATTGGTGTAAAAGGTAAAACTTCCGTACCTAACAAAAACGTACCTATCTACACTACAGGTGGTATTTATTGGTCAATTACTAAAAAAATAGACGTTCCTACAGCCCCTGACAATGGCGATATTGTAGATATGACAAAAACTATCTTCACAGGTCAGTCAGGTTCGAATAGAAAGATTTTACTTATGGGTTCGGCGTTTAATGCAGCCATTTCGAAAACCGATATGATTACCAAACAATTGCAAGCCAACAACACTGAAGTTGTTTGGGGTATTGAATGGAAAAAAATCGTAACTAACTTCGGTACATTGTATGGTATGCCTTACGACTTGCTTGATTCATTAGGACGTTCGGACGAAGCCATTGTAATCGACCCTGATTATTTGGATAAATGGACACTCGTTCCTTTTGGTTCGCAAAATATAGACACGAAAACCAATGGTGTTTTTGACGGAGATATTAACGTAACTACCGAAATCAGTTCAGTTTGCTTGCGCTACAAAAACGCACACGCACGATTGAAATTAGTTTAATCAACTGATAAACAGATAAAATAAAAAGGCAGCAGCTTTATGTTGCTGCCTTTTTTCAAACCCACAAACAGCCATGTTTAAAATA
>JBLIZK010000216.1:0-6462 GCA_048859825.1 Paludibacter sp. | reverse complement strand
GCTCTTCCGATCTTGTTTTACCAAAAACGTCGTATCCTGAACCAATGCCCGCAATACCATTTGCACATACCTGACCCTGACGAATGGCAGAGAAAATACCTGTTAATGCAAGAGTAAGTCCGGCTCCGAAAACGGCAGCTGCAGCAGCCCATGTCATGTCGGGTACAAGGTGGCTTTTCAAAAGGAAATATCCCAGAAATCCATATAATCCTTGTGTTCCGGGTAATGCACTCAATACCATATAATTACCAAATGCATCGGCATTTTTTTTCATTGCTCCGATTGAAGCATTTCCTGTAATTGTAACTCCGATAGCACTTCCAACTCCTGTTAAACCTACCATCACAAAGATACCCATGTAAGCTAAAAAAATAGGTGTCATAATTGATTGTTTTTAATTATTGTTTTTGTTATTATTTTTATTATAAGAAACTTTCTGATTTTTGATATCGGGCAAACGGTTTGAACTTTTTCCCACCACCTTCGAAGCCAGCATTTTTGTAGAATTCAACAAATGTTAAACGCATTGGGTGAACAAATGCACCTAATGATGCCATAAAGATATTTATTCCATGGCCCAAAAGCATAATTATTAACATTACCAATATGTCTAATCCGGGTACCGGAATTCCATCTTTAATATTTAATGCCAAATCGTTGAACACAAATCCCATTACGGAACCACAAATCCCAAGAGCAAAAAGTCGTACATACGAAAGTACATCGCCTAATAAGCCTGTGGCCATATTATAGGCATCCCAAATACCGGCACCTACATTAATCAACGGATTTCGTTTAATATCGTTGAGTATAAATACAAGCAAAACACCAATTCCTCCCATTGCATACATCATGTAATTTATTAGTGTTGCATTCAGGTTTAGCAATGTTCCTATACCATACGCACTTCCAACTCCAACCAGAATGAAAAGCCAACCCCAGGTAGATAGTGATGCAGCCCAACCAAAACGACGGACTATTCCGAATGCTTTAACAAATATTCCATACAATATCTGAATTACACCAATTATTAACGATGCATAGAATAATTTGTTAGAGTCGAGCATTATTACCTTGAATTTTTCAAGCCACTCAATTTTAGCATCTATCAGGCTGAACCCAAAGAATGTACCACTAATAAAACCCATTATTACAGTGGAACTACCAAGCCAAATTACCAAATCAATCAATGGTTTCATAGCTGGTTTCACTTTAAAACGTGCAATTATGGCAATAATCAGGAATAGTAATCCGTAGGCCGAATCGCCCAGACATAAGCCAAAAAATAACATATAGAAAGGTGCAAAAAACGGAGTAAGGTCCAACTCGTAATAATTTGGCAAGTCGTACATTTCGCCGATAGGCTCAAAAAGTTTTGCAAATCTGTTATTCTTCAGCTTAATCGGTATTGAATCCTCCATAGTAGGTTCCGATACCTCGTAATATACATCAGTTGCTTGAAGATATTCTGTTAATACGTTTTCGGATTCCTCTGGACACCAACCCTCAAGTAACATTACTCGCTCTTCGGCATGTAACTCGGTATTTAATAATACTTTATCAAAATCAATTTCTTCATAATTGATTTTTTCAATGGCTTCCAGTATATTTAGCTGATTAACTGCAATTTCAGTAATCGATAGCCTGGTTTGTTCAATACTGTTTTTGATTTGTTTAAGTTCAATTTCCAGTTCCTTAGCAGTTTTATCTCCTAATCTGATGAAATCAGCCTCAATGTCAATTTTTTGTTCCGGCTTTGTGAATGTAACAAAATATGTTGCAGATGCAATACTGTCAATTTCAAATGCGTTGTAGAGTATTTCCCATTCCGGATTGAAATTTCGGGTGGCACAACTGTAAAAGTTTAACTCAAAACCTGAATCTCTTAATTGTTCAATACGCGATAATGCGAAATCGCCCCATACCTGCATTCTTTCGCATTCTTTTTCAACGGCGGTGTAATTCAATTCCAGCGCTTCTTTTTTTGCTAATAAAGTTTCAGCATTGTAAAGCACTTCTAAATTTGCTTCAGCCTTTTGTTTTTCAGTTTTTGTATCTTTTGGGATATACTTTTCAAGTTGTTTGATGACATTTTTAATACGCGAAGCGAACTGCATTTTTTCCAGCAATTTGTCGTTTTCGGGTATTGAATTTTGCTTTTCAACAACGTGTAATACGCCCAGTTCCCTTAACTTGTCAAGGAAATCGATGTATTGTTTGTGATACACCAAAAAACTGTATTTTTTCATCTTTAAAATCATAGTCCGGCCTCCTTCATTTGTTGCTGACGTGATTTTACTATTTTTTGCGACGATTTAGAAAGATTTTCTTCATCTTCAATAAAACGTTTTATTTTGATAATTGCATCTTCGTAGCCGGGAATCTGCACTTTTTCAAAAAGATTTACTTTTTGGGTAGTTTTCTTGCGTGCAAATTCCAAAAGTTGCAGTTTTTGCGATGCAAATTCCTGCTCTATACCAACCTGAGCCAGTTCTTTTAATTGCGATAAACCGTCGGCAAACCATTTGGGCGAATTGAAGATGCTGTACGGTTTAGTTGTGTAAACTACTTCGTCCAAAACCGGGATTCTAACACCGGCAATCTTTTTCTCACTCATTTTAACATCTTCTACTGTAAGCAGTGAAGTGTCGAACTCGCCCCACAGAGCCAGCATTTTATCGTAATCTTTAATACGTTGCTCAAGCTCCTGTTCCAGTTTTAGTATATCGTCTTTTGCTCTTTTTACCTCCACACGAAGAGCGCTCTCCTTGTTTTTAATAGTTGGCAGAGCACGTACACGCACTTTTAGGTTTTTCTCAAGCGTTTGTAACGATGTTTTATTATATTGAAATTGTATTGCCATTCTTTTTAAAGTTTGTTGGGCTTCGCCGTTATTTTGGTGCTTCGCACCTTAAAGAGGGCTTCGCCGTTATGAGAGGTGCTACGCAAATTAAAAGGGCTATTCCGTTATTGTTGCTTTGCACGTTTTATTGTTGTTTTGGTTTTTCGTTTTTTTGTAAATATGTTATAAATGCTAATATTTTTTGTGATAAACCATAACATTTATCTCTCATTTGTTTTGCAATTAATTTATCAATGTAATTTAAATTCTCAGCTATATAAATCATACTTTTCACCTCTCCACAAGAGCCATACGAGAAATTTAGAAAGTTAATAAACTGCTTATTATCTTTTGCTATTTGACCTCTTTCAAAGCCTTCAGCAATATTGTTCATAATTGAAACTGAAGCTCTTTGTATTTGACTTTTAAAATCGAAATCGCGATTCTTCTCAAATAATTTATAAATATCGACAACCAACTCTCTTGATAATTGCCAAACATTTAAATCCTCAAATCGCTGAATCATAAAAATGGGTTTTAACAAAAAACTTATCTAACTCTTTAACGGCGAAGCCCCTCAAATGTACGAAGTACTCTTATAACGGCGAAGTCCTTTACAACGTGCGAAGCACCAAGACCTGTTATTTCCAAAATTTTTCCACAAATTCCTGTTTGATGTTTACTTCAGTAGGTTTAAAGTGTTCGCTGAATAATCCCCACGTTACATCCAACATAGCTGTTGTATCAATATTTACATCAATCGCCAGCAACTTATTTGAATAATCTTTTGCAAAAGCCAATGTACGTTCATCGTAATCAGTCAGGTCGAAACCGTTTTCGAGTTTGGTTTTAGCATTTGCAGCATCGGCAAACAAACGTACGGCAGCATTCATAACCTGTGGATGGTCCTGTCGAGTTTTTTTTCCGATAACTAACTGTTTCAGACGTGATAATGAACGGAATGGGTCCACAATAACTTTACCAACGTCTGAATCGCGACGAAGAAATAGCTGACCTTCAGTAATATAACCCGTATTGTCCGGAATGGCATGTGTAATATCGCCACCTGAAAGTGTGGTTACTGCAATAATTGTAATGGAACCACCTTCCGGAAATTGCACTGCTTTTTCGTAAATTTTGGCTAAATCCGAATATAGTGATCCCGGCATTGAATCTTTCGAAGGAATCTGATCCATACGGTTTGAAACAATTGCCAAAGCATCGGCATACGAAGTCATGTCGGTAAGCAAAACGAGTACTTTCTCATTTTTATCAACCGCAAAATATTCAGCAGCTGTTAAAGCCATGTCCGGAATTAACAAACGCTCCACAGGCGGATTTTCGGTAGTATTTACAAAACTTACAATACGGTCAAGCACCCCTGCATTGTTGAATACATTTTTAAAATACAGGTAATCGTCGTTGGTCAAACCCATACCTCCCAAAATAATTTTGTCGGTTTCGGCACGAAGTGCAACATTTGCCATTACCTGATTAAACGGTTGGTCGGGGTCGGCAAAAAACGGAATTTTTTGTCCGGTAACCAGAGTATTGTTTAAGTCGATACCCGCAATACCTTTAGCTATAAGTTCCGATGGCTGTTTACGACGAACCGGATTTACAGAAGGGCCACCGATTTCGCGTTCTTCGCCTTCAACTTCCGGTCCTCCATCAATAGGTTCGCCAAAGGAATTGAAAAAACGTCCGGCTAATTGCTCACTCACTTTCAGCGAGGGAGCTTTACCCAGGAATATCACTTCGGCATTGGTTGGTATACCTTCGGTACCTTCAAACACCTGCAAAGTAACTTCTTCACCCATAATTTTTACCACCTGAGCTAGTTTGCCATTTACTGTTGCCAACTCTTCGTTACCTACACCAGAAGCTTTTAGTGAGCAGGTTGCTTTGGTAATTTGGGTGATTTGGGTGTATATTTTTTGAAATGCTTTTGTTGCCATTATGCTGATAATTGTATCGTTACTGTTTATATTTTTCGTTCGGAAATTACTGTTTTGAGTTCTTGTGCAAACTTTTCAAAATCAGCTGATTGATACTCTGAGTAATTCATTTGCTTACAAATGCTGATTATGCGTTTAAAGTAGTCCATCACTTCATCAAAGCCGGCAAAATTAAAATCAGTTTCACATATTCCCATAACTAAATCCAACATAAATTGCTGACGTTCTAGTGGTGATACGCAATCAATTTTATCAAAAGCATCTTGTTGAAGTATTACAAAATCAATCACTTCTGATTTCCAGAATGTAACGTGATAATCCACCGGTACACCATCGTCACCCAAAATATTGATTTGTTCCTGTACTTCTTTTCCACGTTGAAGAATGGTTTTCATATCGTTCACTTTTCTTGTCCAGTCAGGCGAAATTCGCTTCGATATATATTCTTCAAATTCAGGATATTCAATGTATTTTGAATAACTGTCAATTGGATTTACAGCAGGATAGCGTTTACGGTCGGCACGGGCTTGCTCCAACGCATAAAAACAACGGGCGGTTTTCTTGGTTCCTTCGGTTACAGGCTCTTTCAGGTTTCCTCCTGCTGGCGATACTGTACCAATAAAAGTAATAGAACCTGTTTGTCCGTTTTTAAGATATACATAACCGGCACGGCTGTAGAATGCTGCAATAATCGCCGACAAGTCCATCGGGAATGCGTCCTGACCGGGAAGCTCTTCCATACGGTTACTCATTTCACGCAAAGCCTGCGCCCAGCGCGAGGTAGAGTCGGCCATCATGAGTACACGTAAGCCCATGGCACGGTAGTATTCTGAGATTGTCATTGCTGTGTAAACCGATGCTTCGCGAGAAGCGACGGGCATGTTCGAGGTATTGGCAATAATAATGGTACGTTCCATTAACTTGCGTCCTGTGTGAGGGTCGTCCAGCTCTGGAAACTCCACAAAAATTTCCACAACTTCATTCGCACGTTCGCCGCAAGCTGCAATCAATACAATATCGGCTTCGGCTTGTTTTGAAATAGCGTGTTGCAATACTGTTTTTCCGGTACCAAACGGACCCGGGATAAAGCCTGTACCACCTTCAACAATAGGGTTAGCGGTGTCGATAATACGAACGCCGGTTTCGAGCAGTTTAAATGGACGTGGTTTTTCAGCGTGTACTGTTATTGCTTTTTTTACAGGCCATTTTTGAACCATTGTGACAGGAACTTCATTTCCATCAGTATCAATCAAAATGGCTATGGTATCTAAAATTTTATATTCGCCTTCGGCAACAATTGATTTAACTGTATAACTGCCCCTGAAAGCAAACGGAACCATGATTTTGTGCGGTTGATAATTTTCATCTACCTGACCTAACCATGAACCTGCCTCCACTGTATCGCCAGCCTGTGCAATAGGTGTAAAGCCCCATAATTTTTCGGTATCAAGCGGGTAATTATACTCACCACGTTCCAGAAATACACCTGTGAGTTTATCAAGGTCGTTTTGAAGTCCATCATAATTACGCGAAAGTAATCCCGGGCCAAGCGTAACTTCGAGCATGTGTCCCATGAACTCTACTTCGTTGTCCACTTTTAATCCGCGCGTACTTTCAAATACCTGAACAAAAACCTTATCGCCAACTACTTTTAAAACCTCG
>JBLIZK010000215.1:0-11689 GCA_048859825.1 Paludibacter sp. | reverse complement strand
GATAAGTTTGGGTGGTGGATTGATATTTAAAATAGCTACTAATTAAAATATAAATTATATTAATCAATAAAACTAACATTTAATAATTTATTCAGTTATGAAAAAGCTTTTTTTAAGTATTGCAATTACTTTTGCAGCTGTATCATTTGCCTCAGCACAGGTTAATCCTCATACCATTGGTTTACGTTTTGGTGGTGGTTCTTCTTTTGGTGCCGAGTTTTCTTATCAACACGGTTTAGGAGAAACAAATAGAATTGAAGCTAACTTAGGTTTTGATGGTGGTGATGGCTGGAATGCATTGGGTGCAACTGCTATGTATCATTGGGATTGGAATCTAACTCAGGGTTTAAACTGGTATGTAGGTCCAGGAGCAGGTATTGGTTTTTATAATCCTAAAGATTCAGGTGGTAAGTTTAATTTAGGAATTGGTGGACAAATTGGTTTAGAATATGATTTTTCGACTTTAGGAGCTCCAATTCTATTAAGTTTGGATGCACGTCCAATGTGGAATTTTATTGGTAATACAGGTTTTGGTTGGGGTACTTCTTTAGGTGTACGTTATATTTGGTAAAAATAAAAAAGTTAAATTTAAAAAGCTGAATCATTACGATTCAGCTTTTTTTGTGGCATGTTCTGTAGCAACTATTTTAAATAATTTATCATTTCTACGCACAATATCTTTGGTTTTAATAGAAAAATAGGTACCTTTTTCAACTCTTTCAACGGGTTTCAGTTCCACTCTCATTTCGCCCATTTTATCTTCGTAAGCACCGGTTGTTTCACCGGTTATTAATATTTCATCACCTGTTTCTATATACTGAGCTTCTAAAAGAATTTCAGCTACGCCAATTTTACTAAAGTAATTGGTTACTTTCCCAACGTATATTTTTTTGTGCGTTGCTTCCGAACCGTAATTTGCACTCCATTCGCCAAGACGCTGTCCGAGGTAATAGCCGTTCCAGAATCCACGATTAAATACTTTACTAAGGCGTATATCCCATTCGGCTACTTTCGTGGCTGAAAAGGTCTTATTTAGCACCGATTCGATGGCTTCGCTGTAACAACCTACTACAGTTTTTACATATTCGGCTCCACGTGCTCTTCCCTCTATTTTAAATACTCTTACACCTGCTTTCATCATTTCGTCAACAAAACCTATCGTTTTGAGGTCTTTTGGCGACATAATATACTCATTATCAATATCTAATTCAATTTCTGAATCTTTATCTTTTACCGTATATCCCCGTCGGCATATCTGATTACAGGCTCCTCTGTTTGCCGATACATTTTTTTCGTGTAAACTTAAATAACATTTACCCGACACTGCCATACACAATGCACCATGACAAAACATTTCAATACGGATCAAATCACCATTTTTACCTCGAATATTATCTCGTATAATGGCTTGGTATATTTCTGATACCTGTTCCATATTTAGTTCACGTGCAAGCACTACTACATCGGCAAACTGAGCATAAAATTTTAGCGCTTCTACGTTCGAAATGTTTAACTGTGTGGATAAATGTACCTCTACGCCTATTTGATTTGCATACATTAATGCTGAAACATCAGAGGCAATTATAGCTGAAACATTTGATTCTTTAGCAACGTCAATAATTTCGCGCATAAGGCTTAAATCGTTGTCGTAAAGTATTGTATTTACGGTTAAATAACTTTTTACATTATTTTCTCTGCATATTCGTACTATTTTTCTTAAGTCCTGTGTAGTAAAATTACTGCTCGATTTGGCTCGCATATTCAGTTTTTCAATACCAAAGTATACTGAATCGGCTCCGGCTTGTATAGCTGCTGATAAGCTTTCCCATGAACCGGCAGGTGCCATTATTTCAAAATCTTCTCTTTTCATTAATCCTTAATAATTTAGCTGCAAAGATACGAAATCTTATTTTTACAAGAAATTATAGCAGATTTGCTACCTTTTTCAAACATTTTTCCTATTAATAGGTTTATTCAGCTAATGTGAATTGTTGTTTATCAATTAATTGCTAATTTTGCATTTCTTTTTTTGTATAAAAATGAATATTTCTACTATTAAATTTCCCGAAAAGCCATTGTTTTTGGCACCTATGGAAGATGTAACTGATCCTGCGTTTCGTTTGCTTTGTAAGCGTTTTGGTGCCGATATGTTGTATACAGAGTTTGTATCTTCCGAAGCTTTAATTCGTAATGTAAATCGTACACAACAAAAGTTGACTATTTATCCGGAAGAACGCCCTATTGCTATTCAGATATATGGACATGATCCTGTTTCAATGGCCGAAGCTGCCCGAATTGCTGCCGAAGCTAATCCTGATATTATCGACATCAATTATGGTTGTCCTGTAAAAAAAGTAGCCGGTAAAGGGGCAGGAGCAGGGCTATTGCGTGATATTCCTCGTATGCTCGATATTACAAAGGCTGTTGTAAATGCAGTAAATTTACCCGTCACAGCAAAAACCCGTTTAGGGTGGGACGAAGATAATAAGATAATTCTTCCGTTAGCCGAACAATTACAGGACTGTGGTATTCAGGCGCTTACAATTCATGGTCGTACACGTGCTCAAATGTATAAAGGTGATGCTGATTGGACACTCATTGGTGATGTTAAAAATAACCCTCGAATGAAGATTCCTATCATTGGTAATGGCGATGTTACTACTCCTCAAAGAGCTGCTGAATGTTTTGATAAATATGGAGTTGATGCCGTAATGATTGGCCGTGGTTCTATCGGTAGACCTTGGATATTTGGTGAAATTAAGCATTATTTTCAAACCGGTGAATCAATTAAGTTACTTACTTTTGAGCAACAAAAATCAATACTTAAAGAACATGTAATTGCTTCAGTTTATTGGTTGGATATTGACAATTCAGTTTCTATTGAATCAGTTTCTGATAGAAGATTGAAAGGTATTATTCATAGTCGCCGACATTTGGCTGCATCACCTGTTTTTAAAGGAATACCAAATTTTCGTGATACGAGAATTGCAATGTTACGTGCCGAGACTATTAATGAATTATTCAGTATTATTGATGAAGTAAATGAGCCTTCTGATATCGAAAATTATTAATTAACGTGAGTTCGATATAAGAATTAAAATAATTGGAGTTGAAATGAGTCAACTCTTTCGGCATTAATCGATGGTTTCTTAGGTAAAAAGCTATAAGCAAGTAACCCGGCAATCAAGTTTGTAATAAAATTAGTAAACGAACGATGTCTAGTATGTTCAATCTGACATATGTTTTTCAATTCATCGTTAACCGATTCAATTACAGCTCTTTTACGAAGGTTTATTTTGTCTTGCAAAGGTATTTCACCACCTTTCATATTATTTCTCAATTTAGTAACTAAATGAATGCCATCAACAAAAAGAATATCTCTGAGTGTTTGGGAAATATATCCTCTGTCAGCGTATAATTTTCCAAACACTGATTTTATAAATGATTCAGAATTAAGTGGTTCACGGTCATCTACATTACCTTGAGTTATGACAAAACTAAGTATTTCACCTTTGTCATTAATGATTATATGCAGCTTAAAACCAAAGAACCAACCAATGGTGCTCTTGCCCTTAGTGGCAATGCCTGAAAACACTTTATTCTGTTTCTCTCTTTTAATATGACAAGCTTTGAGAGTAGTTGAGTCAACAAAACTGATTCCAGTGCATTCTCCCATTCTACAAAGTTTTAAAAATAGCACTAACGGGAAAGCGACCTGTTGTTGTAACTCAACAAAACGATTATAGGATACCAATTTAGGAAATTCCTTGTTTAAATGTTGACTTACATAAAACAAATAGTAATGTTTCAAATTTCTATAACCACCTAAATGAAAGGATATTAGAATAGTCATTACTTCGCTGTGCGAAAGCTTTCCAGGCTTATTTCTGGTCTTTTTACCATTGTCTGATTGTAAAATATGTTTTTTGAATGATTTGTCAAATTCTTTTGAAAAATCATCGCATAAATAGAAAATTTCAGTAATTTCGTTAGTGGTTAGCATAGTGATGAATTTTAGTTATTTGTTTGTATTTCAACACTATAAATATAGTAATTATCTCTGAACTATGCTAACTTTCTAACCATTTTCTTATATCGAACTCACGTTATTTTATGAAAATAAACTTGTTTTTCCTTTTATAATGTTACACCTGTTTTAAAGATGGCTATTTCGCGGTAGTTTTTCTTTTCGTTGTTCACCAATTCGCCACTGGCCACTTTAATTATGTAATCGATAAATCGTTCGTTTACCTCTTCAATCGATTCGTTTTCAACAATAGTGCCGGCATTGAAATCAATCCAAGAGCCTTTACGGTTGTACAAAGGCGTATTTGTAGATATCTTCATTGTAGGCACAAAGCTACCAAATGGCGTACCACGGCCAGTGGTAAACAACACGATATGACATCCGCTGGCACCTAATGCTGTGGCCGCAACCAGGTCGTTGCCAGGCGCGCTTAACAGGTTAAGCCCTTTGGTTTTAATTTGCTCACCATACATTAATACGTCTTTAACAAGTGCCTTACCACATTTTTGGGTACAGCCAAGCGATTTTTCCTCAAGTGTGGAAATACCACCTGCTTTGTTTCCCGGCGATGGGTTTTCGTATACCGGCTGATTATTACGCATGAAATAATCTTTAAAATCGTTGATAAGGTGAACAGTTTTATCGAACATATTACGGTTTACACAACGATTCATCAAAATAGTTTCAGCTCCAAACATTTCAGGTACTTCAGTTAGCACTGTGCTACCTCCCTGAGCAATGAGAAAGTCAGAGAAAACACCTAACAGTGGATTGGCTGTAATACCTGAGAATCCATCCGAACCACCACATTTCAAACCTATTTTTAACTCAGCAATTGATACATCTTCACGTACATCTTTGGAAACTACCGCGTATAATTCGCGCAACAAAGCCATACCATCTTCGTACTCGTCGTCTACTTTTTGAGTTTCCATAAACTTAATACGGCTTTCATCAATATCACCAAGCATTTCTTTAAATGCCTTTACCTGATTGTTTTCACAACCTAAACCTACAATTAACACACCACCAGCATTCGGATGCAAAACCATATCTCGTAATACCTTGCGGGTATTTTCGTGGTCGTCGCCTAATTGTGAGCAACCATAATTATGAGGGTAAGCTACAATAGCATCTACGCCCTTCATTTGCGTTTCAGCACGTAGTTTTTCGGCCAACGAGTTAATTGTACCATTTACGCAACCTACAGTAGGGATTAACCAGATTTCGTTGCGCACTCCTACTTCACCGTTCGCACGTTTATAGCCTTTAAAAGTAAGTTTACGATCTTCAATATCCAAATCAACTGATTGCGGATTGTAGTTGTAATCCAACAAACCTTCGAGGTTGGTTTTGATATTTTTCTCGTTTACCCAGTCGCCTTTTTTAATACTTTCGCGGGCATGACCAATCGGGTAACCATATTTAACCACATTATCTTTCTCGGCAAAGTCGGTTAATGCAAATTTATGTCCCATAGGGATTTCTGCATTTATCACAATTTCGTTGCCATCTAAAGTAACAGATTCGCCGGCCTGTAGTGTTTGAAGAGCTACGGCTACGTTATCCGCTGGATTTATTTGTAAGAATTTCATCCGTTTATTGATTTGTAATTGAATTAGTAATGTGTATCAGCAGAATGAAATTTTCACATTCTGCCGATAACCAATTTATTATTAATTATTTATTAATTGTTGAAATGAATCGTATTCGTCAGATTTTGGCAAATCGAAATCAGCTTTCACTGTTAAGTTGAATCGTTTTGATACGATTGAACGAATAGCTTCTTTCATTCCGAATTCCTGAATAAGTTTCAGATAAAACACAAGTTTTTCAGTTAATCCGGGTATATTATTTAAATTCTCGCCCCAAATAAACTCAGCAGCCAACACTCCTTTACCTACTGTTTCCACATCGTTCAAACTCCAAAGAATTTTCAACAAATCCATAATTTGTTTGTCGTCGTTTGGTACAATTTCCACATCGCCGCGTTTGCCACCTTTGTAATAGGTAATAATTGCCGCTAATCCTAAAACAAGACCTGAAGGTAATGTACCTTTGCGTTCAAGGTAAGTTTTAAGTCCCGGAAGGTCGCGGGTTTTGAATTTTGGGAACGAGTTCAGCATAATGCTGGTTAACAGGTGATGAACAAACGGATTATTGAAACGCTCCACAACTGCATCAGCGAATTTTTTTAATTCGGCTTTTGGCAAGTCAAGAGTTTCAATCAACTCTTTGTACATTACCATGTACACAAATTTCGACATTACATCATCGCGTAAGCACTCTTTAACGATGTTTAGGCCAGAAAGATAGCCAACCGGTGCCATTACCGTGTGAGGACCGTTCAAAAGAGTAACTTTGCGTTCGTGATATGGTTTTTCGTCGGGTACAAACAATACATTTAAACCGGCTTTGCTTGCAGGGAATTCAGCTTCGACACTTTTAGGAGCTTCAATTACAAACAAGTGGAAAATTTCGGCCTGTACCACCAAATTATCTTCGAACTGTATTTTTTCGTGAATTTCTTTGATTGTATTACGTGGGAAACCCGGTACAATACGATCGACCAATGTAGAATAAACACCACAAGCAGTTTCGAACCAATTTGAGAACTCTTCGCCAAGGTTCCATAATTCAATATACTGTCTGATAGTTTTTTTCAACTCTGTACCATTGTGGAAAATCAATTCACATGGAAAAATAATCAAGCCTTTGTCGGCAGCACCATTAAATGTTTTAAAACGGTGATAAAGCAACTGAGTTAATTTACCCGGGTATGAACTCGCAGGTGCGTCGTCAAGTTTACATGCCGGGTCAAATGCAATACCGGCTTCGGTTGTATTCGACACAACAAAACGCATTTCAGGTTGCTCAGCCAATTTCAGGTAAGCCTGAAAATCAGAATATGGATTCAATGAACGACTAATTACATCAATCAACTCCAGACTGTTTACAGTTTCGCCTTTGCTTAAACCCTGAAGGTTTACATGGTAAAGACCGTCCTGTTCATTCAACATATCAATCATTCCGGTAGGAAGTGGCTGTACTATAACCACGCTTGAGTTAAAGTCTGCCTTTTTGTTCATATTGTAAACCATCCAGTCTACAAAAGCACGTAAAAAGTTACCTTCACCAAACTGAATAATACGTTCAGGATAAGTTGTTGTGATGTTAGCCGTTTTTCTGTTTAATTTTTCCATGTTTGTTTTTAATAAGTTTGTATAATATTTTAAAATAAATTTCGAGCAAAAAACATCAGAAACACACTACTCGTATGTCCGTTTCATATAGATAATTACTTTTATATCTATCGGTTTTTTATCAACAAATGCTTTTTTTGATTTGAAAAAGCCACATCCCCGTTCGTGAGATTTTTAAAGTACAACTTAAGGATTTTCTGTGTATGCCCCCATTCTGTGTGCGCACACGGAAACGAAACACTACAAATTTACTACATATATTTGGTTAAACAAAAAAAACCGTGTTCGCACACAGTTTTTTATTGTTTTTTTACAAGTTAAATGATTTCAGTAGTTTATAATTTAAATATTTTGAATAAAACCAAGTCAGCTATATCAAAATTCCGGACGTCGTCCGCCACCTCCCGGATATCCCATACCACCATCGCCACCAAAACCACCTTGCGGACGGAAACCACGGTTGTTACCTCGTTCGGCACCTTTGAAGTTATTCAGTTTGTAGCTGAAACTGAGCATAAAATAAGATGTCAGCGTATTGTACTTACTGTACGATATATAATTATCGCCAATAGTCTGACGGATGTTTAATTGTTGCTGTAAGATATCGTTCCATTTTAAGGCAAGGACCCCTTTTCCTTTAAACAGTGTTTTGTCAATAGAAGCATTCCATATTATTTCATCCAAATCGAAACTACTGTAACCAGAACGAGTAGTATACCGAATATCCGAACTGATATTAATGCTATAAGGCAGGTGTAACACCAGATTACCCGACACATTCCAATCGTATGTAGTTGATGGCGCCGAATTCAGGTTATTGCTTGTTTTAGAATACTTTACTCCTCCTTTGGCTCCAATTTCAATCACATCGTGCGTAAATGTAAGAGACAACTGCTCTTCGGCACCTATCCGTCCTGTTTTACTCAAATCGCCTAGAGGTAAACTATCTGTGTTTATTATGGTTGATACATTTCGTTTTGTGTATCCGTAACGCATTGAATAATTCAGAGAAGTGTTTGTATTAAAATGCAATCGTTTGGCAATAAGAGGCGTATTGAACATAATATTGCTATTGAAATTATAGGGCGATTCTTTTGCATTGACAGTTTGACTGTATTGTTTGTTTGTACTATCATAAATACTATTAGTAACCAAAGCGTCTTTGGTAAAAGCTCCCATCAACCAGATATTTAACGACGAAAATGTTTTGTCGTTGAATTTGCTGTACATAAGACGCAAACTCTGACTAAACGATGGGTTTAAATCAGGATTCCCCACTGTCTCGTTCATCAAGTTAGAATTATTTTTAACAGGCTGCATCTGGGCCACTGTAGGCTGCTCGGTACTTCCACGATAGTCGATACGCGCAAACTCCTTTTTTCCAAAGTTATACTGAAAACGACCGTTGGGTGAGTAATTTATTACTTCATTTTTATATTCGCGCTCGGTGCCATTGTCGTAAAGTCTATAACTGTGGGTTTGCGAAGGCTCACCTTTAAAACCAAGTGTAATATTATAATTTTCAGTCTTATATCGATAATTCAACTCCAGTGTTTCACTCAAAAATTTATTTCTGAAATTATTACTGTAAGTACTGTCTTTCTGCGTATAATCGCCATTTAAATCTTTATTAAACTGTTCCTTTTCCGAGTTATTTATAGTATTTCGTATACCAACTGAAGTCTCAATCATATTACGCACATTCCAAAGCGGCTCAACCCACGAAAAGCGCAAACTATAATTAAATCGGTCCGATGCATTATCCGTAAACTGATCGACATTGGTTATTGTGGTTGCAGTATTTTTATTGGAAAAATTAAAGCTTTCGCTATTACTTTTTGAAAAATCAACACTTGCATTTGTAGTGAAGGTACGACCACGCTTGATAGCTGATTTTTTATTGTAAATTAAATTCAAACCTCCTGAAACACTGTTTGATGTTCCGGTATTTTCGGAATTACCCCAGCTTGTTTTAACTGAATCGGTGTAGTAATCGTAATCGCGGGCACTAAAGGATTTTGAATCGGTAAAATTGATATTGGGTTGCACCACAAGTGTTCGCAAAGTATCAATCTTCCATTCTGCCTCCAGGCGCATATTTACATTATACTGATCATTTTCGGAGCTAGAATATGTTGAATCATTTGATATTACATCAGATATAAAACTTTGTTTGTTTGTTTCAGTTTTACTATAATTATTAGAATGACTGGCACTTGCATCGCCACCGATTTTAAATTTAGCATTAACTTCAGTATTGTTATTCACACCTATATTTTGGGTTTCGGTAATTCCACCACTGGGACCACCACTACCAAAACGGCCTCTGGTACTACGCGATGTATTTACATTATTAGCACCTCCTGTTATTGACGTTTGCGATTTCCCACTCATTATATTCAGAAACATATTACCATCGTACCGAACTTCGTCATTTGTATCCATCCCTACTCCACCGGTAAAATTCCCGAAAACACCTTTACGTCTGTTTGGTTTAAGTGTTAAATTGATTATCCGCTCCGTATCACCATCCTCAAAACCTGTTAGCTGAGCCATGTCCGATTTTTGCTCCAAAACCTGAATTTTATCAATCATATCGGCAGTCAGATTCTTTGTTGTCATTTCAACATCATCTCCAAAAAACTTTTTTCCATCAACTCTCACTTTTTTAATCTCTTGTCCGTTTACGGTTATTTTTCCTTCTGACGAAATTTCAACACCTGGCATTCGTTTTAACAAATCCTCAACAACTGCATTCTCAGCAGTTTTAAATGCACTGGCATTATATTCGAGCGTATCTCCTTTTACCACCATTTGTGCAGCTGTACCTTTCACTTCCACCTCTTTCAAAAGCTTAATATTTTCAGTCATTTGTATGGTTTTCAGAATTAAGTCTTTTTTCTCCATTGTTATATTCCGAACATAATCATTATAACCGATTGTACTAATAATAAGCACGTAATTACCCGGCTTTATTTTCGTCAGAATAAAATCGCCCTTTAAGTTTGTTTGAGCTCCTTGTACAAGGGTGGAGTCTTTGGCCTTCAACAAACGAACAGTTGCCATTTCGATAGCACCATAGTTTTTTGAATCAATTACAGACGATTGGATAGAATGTTGTGAAAATGCCAATAAGTTAAGGCCCAGTAAGGTTAGTAATAAAAATGTTTTTTTCATCATTTGGAATTAAATTATATATAATAGACGGAATTTTGACTATAATAGTACTAAATGGTTTAATCAGTGTTTTGAATAAATACAAAAAAACGGCCATAAAATTAATTATGACCGTTTTTTAATATACTTTATTTTATTCAAACATATTTCTTACTCTGGAAAAAAAGTCCTTTGAAGCCGAACTTCCGGGTTTCACATTTGCAGAATGCGATAGTTTCTCAATCATTGCCTTTTCGTCTTTATTCAGATTCTCTGGTATGTAAACCCCAATATTTATCAACAAATCTCCTGTTCCATAACGATTTACGCTTGGCAATCCTTTTCCACGTAAACGAAGCACTTTACCTGGTTGAGTACCCGGATTAATCGTCACTTTCACTTTCCCGTCGACTGTAGGTACTTCAACCGAGCCACCAAGAATTGCTGTAGGAAAAGTCAACAGCAGATTATAAATCAGGTCATTTTCATCGCGTATCAGTTCGGGATGTTGTTCTTCCTCAACCAAAACCAATAAATCGCCATTTACGCCACCTCTACGTGCAGCATTTCCTTTACCGGCCATCGACAATTGCATACCTTCCATTACTCCGGCTGGTATGTTAATGGTAATTATTTCATCTTCGCGTACAATTCCCTCACCACCACAGTGGGCACATTTATCTTTAATAATTTTGCCTTCGCCACCACAAGTCGGACAATCGGATGCCGTTTGCATTTGCCCAAGTATTGTTTGTTGCACACGTGTAACACGCCCCGAACCGTTACAAGTGCTACACGTAACTGGCTGTGAGCCATTCGCTGCCCCTGTACTGTTGCAATGCGAGCACATCACGTATTTTTTTACTTTTATTTTTTTCTCAACACCGGTTGCAATTTCCGATAAAGTAAGACGCACTTTTACACGTAAATCCGAACCCTTACGTACCCGCGTTCCACCTCCTCGCTGTCCGCCAAAACCACCAAATCCACCAAAATGGCCACCAAAAATATCACCAAAATGCGAAAATATATCGTCCATCGACATTCCGCCACCGTATCCACCACCACCAGCAGCACCTCCTAGTCCGGCATGTCCAAACTGGTCGTAACGTTGGCGTTTTTGAGGGTCGCTTAGCACTTCATATGCTTCGGCAGCAGCTTTGAAATTTTCCTCGGCCTGCTTATCACCCGGATTTTTATCAGGGTGAAACTCAATGGCCTTTTTCCGATAAGCTTTTTTAATTTCATCGGCCGATGCTGTCTTTGCAACACCAAGTATTTCGTAAAAATCGCGTTTTGACAT
>JBLIZK010000214.1:0-5573 GCA_048859825.1 Paludibacter sp. | reverse complement strand
TTTTGTAGTCTTTTGCCTGAGAATCCATCATACCAAGCATAAAGTTGGCTAAATCGGCAAAGGGTGTATAAGGATGTTGTACCAGATACAAACGCATCTTTGTGGGAGCATCTTTTTGCTTCAGATAGTAGGCATTGGCCGCTATGTAAAACTCGGCCTCTTGTAACTGCCCTACATTCACCATGGGAGTTTTGCGTATAAACGACTCAAAACTCCTGTATGAAGCAGCATATTTTCGCTGGTTGAAAAATTCCTTTCCCTGATTGAACAGCACATCGCTATTGCTAAAGTATTTGGTTTCCTGTGCAGTGGCAAGGAAAACGGCACTTATCAAAATACTTACAAGAAGTAGTCTACGCATATTATTTAGTCATTTATTTAGTGTTAATATACATTTTTATTGCCCGTTGAATAGAACCGAGTCCAAAATCATCCGGCTTCAGGTTTGCTTTTTCGACAAACAAAAACTCTGCCACATCATCAGCAGCAGACATGTTTTTTGTACTTATTGGTACACACTGAAAAAAAATATCAAGCGTTGGAATATTTAATCCGCTATACAAATAAGTATTGGGGATAGAAAATAAATACTTCATTTCAGCTATCTCTATTCCTAACTCCTCAGAAAGTTCGCGCTCCATTGCTTCTTCGGCTGTTTCATTGGCATCTACAAAACCTCCGGGTAAATCAAGTGTGCCCTTAGCGGGTTCTTTGGCCCGCTTACACACCAGCAAACGGCCTTCGGCATCCGTAATAAATGCCGCTACGGCGGCCGAAGGATTCATGTAAAAGCTAAAACCACAGTTATTGCAATGTTTTGACTTTATACCCGACAAATTAAAATCGGGTGATCCGCAATGGGGGCAATACTGTAAAAAATCGTTGAAATGCATATATTCAATCTCAATAAGTACAAAGATACAATTTTTGTTTCAAAAGCCGGAATAAACTATTTTAGCGTATTTTATATTCACAATAACGATAAAAAACGGTGTAAATTGTTGTTTTTTTGATTAAACTAAGTTAGTTTGTTGAAAACTTAGTACGTATAGATCACAGTAATCAGCACAAAATCATTATTTTTGCGAAAATTAGACTTTTATGGGAAGAAAACTTCAATATCAGCAAGAGGATGACGCGACCGAGCTAATTGCCCGTTATCAATTGTACCTCGATGGAAAAGGTCCCGGCTATTTCGATGTAGAGGAGCTGGAGCTGATTGTGGAGTACTTCCTGCGTCGGGGAAAAACTCGTGAAGGAAATTCTGCCATTGATCTGGGCTTGAAGTTGCACCCCGGAAACAGCACCTTACAAGCTAAACGGGCAAAAATATACCTTGCATTGGGCGAGACACAAAAGGCGTTACGAATACTTGAAACCCTGACTAACAACTCCGACTACGAATTATTGCTACTGAAAGCCGAAGCACTCACCAAATCGGGTCGTCAGAAAGAAGCCGAACTGCTTTGTCAGCAAATCATCGAAAACGAAGGCGACGATATTGATAATATTGCCCTTGATATTGCGTTCATATTTATTGCGGATCTTGATTTCGAGCGCGCTCTGCATTTTTTAAAACAGGGCGATAAATATAATAACAGTAATACCGACCTGCTTTTTGAGTTAGCATTTTGCTACGAGCAGCTCATTCAGACTTCCGAAGCAATTGAGGTCTATAATCGGATTATCAACATCGACTCGTTTTTACCTGAAGCCTGGTTTAACCTGGGGCAAGTGTATTTTGTACTCGAAGATTATGCCAAAGCCCTCACCGCCTACGATTTTGTAATGGCCATCAACGAAAACGATTCTTTGGCTTGTTTGCAAAAAGCGCACGCGCATTTTCAGTTAGAACAATATCCACAGGCCGTAGAAACGTATTTGGACTATGCGAAAATGACTGGCGAAAACTGGCAAACCCGACTTTTTGTAGCTGAAAGTTACGAAAAAATGGAAGACTTTGATACCGCCATTAAGTATTATCAAATGTCGCTCGAGGAAAACAAAGAAAATTACGATGCTCTGACGGGAATTGCGATTTGTCTGCTTGAAAAAGAACAATTTGTGGAAAGCATTCAGTACACCGAACGTGCATTGGCCATAAACGAAACAGCTCACGATGCCTGGGTTTATTTAGCCGAAGCATTGATAGGAATAGACAATCTGGAGGAAGCCTTATTAGCATATCTGAAATCAATTTCACTGGAGCCCAATCAGCCCGACACATTAATGGCAATAGCCAATATTTGCATGGATAAAGGCGAGTGGAAAACTGCTCTTGAATACTATTTGGCTGCATACAATATGGATAACACACTGGAATTTATTGATTTATTCCTGGCCATATCGTTTTACAAAAACGAAAATATGAGTGCTTCGAAAATATATCTGCACAAAGCAATGGCTCAAAATTTAGATGCTGAAAGATTGTTTTTTGAGGTTTGCCCCGATGCTGACAAACTTAGCTTTTTATAATCAAAAGATATTATCAATCCCAACAATATGTCAAAAAGAATCCTGTTATTTTGCCTTCTGGCATTACTAACCTTCAAAATTAGTGCTCAAACACCAGTAGAAACCGACAGTTTGTCGATTATTCAGCAAGTAGAGCATTGGTACGAAAACAATATGAATTATGGCAGCATCACAGCCTTAATGACCATCGAGAGTTCATTTATTCCGTTCCCATCAGAAGTGGTAATTCCACCTGCAGCATATATTGCCAGCAAACCTGATAGTCATCTGAACATCTTTTTAGTTGTTTTATTTGGCACAATCGGAGCTTTAATTGGCGCTTATATTAATTATTTTTTAGCGTTATGGCTGGGCCGTCCGGTCATGTACAAGCTGGCCGACAGTAAATTAGGAAAACTACTATTGCTTTCGAGCGAAAAAATTAAAAAATCAGAACAATATTTCAACGACCACGGCAAAGTATCAACCTTTGTTGGCCGACTGGTACCCGGTATTCGTCAGCTTATTTCGCTTCCGGCAGGTTTAGCACGTATGAATTTTGTGAGTTTTACGATATACACTATACTGGGCGCAGGTGCATGGAATATCATTCTTGCACTATTGGGCTATTTAGCGCACGGACAAGCCGACTTAATTAACAAATACAGTCACGAATTAAGCATCGCCATTCTGGCTTTACTCGCTGTAGTTGTACTTTGGTATGCATTCAAATTTTTTATCAAAAAAATCAAAAAATAAACAAAAATAATGCGGCAGTTTGGTTTAATTGGCTACCCGTTGGGTCATTCATTTTCAAAACGCTTTTTTACAGATAAATTCCAATCCGAAGGCATTGAGGCTGCCTACGAAACATATCCGCTTGAGAATATTGAACTATTCCCGTCACTTATTCAGGATATTGAATTATCAGGTTTAAACGTTACAATTCCTTACAAGGAACAGGTAATTCCTTTTTTAGATGAAATGGACGATGCAGCCGCCGAAATTGGCGCTGTAAATGTGATTAAATTCATACGTTCCAACGATAGGTTAACGCTGAAAGGATATAATTCGGATGCAGCGGGTTTCGAGCAATCGCTAACACCTTATCTTCAACCTCATCACACCAAAGCTTTGATATTAGGCACCGGCGGCGCTTCAAAAGCAATAAGGTATGTACTCAATAAACTTGGCATACAAACACAATACGTATCGCGCACGGCTTCGGAATCCAAAATTAGTTACAATCAATTGAATAATGAGTTGATGGATGAATATAAACTCATCGTTAACGCATCGCCTCTGGGTACATTCCCGAATGTGGATACTTGTCCCGATATCCCTTACGAATTCCTTACCGAAAAACACCTGCTTTTCGATGTGGTTTACAACCCGGCGGAAACGCTTTTCATGAAAAAAGGAAAAGAAAAAGGAGCCACAGTAATCAATGGCGAACCGATGCTTATTGGTCAGGCTTTAGTAGCCTGGTCAATATGGAATGCCTGATAAACCCATTTTATGACAGCAAAAAAGCTATTTAAAGACTTAAGCTTTCTGATATTTTTGGCCATGGCCATAGGTATTGGGGCAGGCATAGCACTTGGGCCCGATGCGGCAATGTTCGCACCTTTGGGCACACTTTTCATGCAATTGATTAAAATGTTGGTAGTACCTCTGGTTTTTATTTCCATTGTTACGGGTGCAGCTGCTCTGGGGGCCACTAAATCGGCCGGACGTACAGGAATGACTACCATTGCTTATATTCTTGGAAGCACCGCCGTTGCCGTTATTATTGCGTTAGTAGCAGCTACCTGGTTTCAACCGGGCAGCGGCATCTCGCTCGAATCGTTTAAACAACTTACTCCTGCTACCGATAGCAATCTTGAAGCTCAAAAACTCAATTTCTGGGATATAATTATTGGCATGATACCCGCCAATCCGGTACAGGCTCTGACCGAAGGAAATGTATTGCAGATTATTTTCTTTGGAATGTTTCTGGGTATGGGATTGAGTATGATTCCCGGCGGAAAGAACAAACCCGTAATTAACGGATTAAACCTAATACTCGATGCTCTGATTTGGTGTATGGAAAAAATTATGTGGGTGGCTCCTTTGGGCGTTTTCGGGTTGATGGCCGAAGCCACAGGCACTTACGGATACGATATTTTACTAAAAGTAGGCAACCTGCTTTGGCTAAATGTAGTTCTGTTTTTCTTTATGATATTTGTTTTTTACCCATTAACACTGAAGTTATTCAGCAAATCAAGCAGTCGGAAGTTCCTGAAAGCCATGATACGCCCACAATTGGTGGCCTTCTCCACAGCCTCGTCGCTGGCCACACTGCCTGTAAATATGGAAACCTGCGAAAACGAATTAGGTGTATCAAAAACCACTACATCCTTTGTACTTCCTTTGGGCGCAACCATAAATATGGCCGGAAATTCCATGTACTATGCCATTGTATGTTTGTTTTTTGCTCAGATGTATGGGATGGACTTATCGTTTTCGTCGTATTTTGCCATTGTAGTTACCTCTACACTCAGCGCAGTTGGCGCAGCCGGTGTGCCGGGTCCAACATTAATGGTAATTGCCGTATTAGCATCGGCTGGCCTGCCCGTTGAGGGTGTGCCATTGCTTTTTGCTGTTGACCGTATTTTTGATATGTTGCGCACGGTGCTCAACATTACCGGCGATGCGGCATGCGCAATTATTGTCGACAAAAAAGATTAAAACAAAGTTCCTACAAAGCCATCCGGATTTGCAATCGGCTTACTACTGTCGCCAATCATTGCAAGGAATTCAGCCTCATTCACAAGGCGCACACCGGCTTTTTCGGCTTTTTTAAGCTTTTCGGGCCCCATATTTTCACCGGCAAGTATAAAAGATGTTTTTGCCGAAACGCTGCCTGCATTTTTGCCACCGTTCTGCTCAATCATTTGCTTGTATTCATCGCGCGAATGATGCTCGAATGTACCACTAATAACAATCGACATACCACTCAACTTATCGCCTGCCGGCTGAAGTTTATCTTCGGACAAGCTCATTTGTAAACCATAAGCCTTTAACCTGTCCACAATTGCACGGTTTTTCTCATCGGCAAAGTACTTCTGTACGCTTTG
>JBLIZK010000213.1:0-2329 GCA_048859825.1 Paludibacter sp. | reverse complement strand
ACAAGAAGTTACTGATGCCGTAATTACTGTACCAGCATATTTTAACGATGCACAACGTCAGGCCACAAAAGAAGCCGGTGAAATTGCCGGTTTAAATGTACGCCGTATTGTAAACGAACCAACAGCTGCTGCATTGGCATATGGATTGGACAAAACCAATCGTGATATGAAAATTGTTGTTTTCGACTGTGGTGGTGGTACACATGACGTTTCGGTACTCGAATTGGGCGATGGTGTGTTTGAAGTGAAATCAACAGATGGTGATACACACTTAGGAGGTGATGATTTTGACCAACGAATAATTGAATGGTTGGTGCAGGAGTTTAAAGATGAAAACAGTGGTATTGATTTAAGTAAAGATCCGATGGCTTTGCAGCGTCTAAAAGAAGCTGCGGAAAAAGCAAAAATCGAGCTTTCAAATACAACTTCATCCGAAATTAATTTACCATATATCATGCCTGTTGATGGTGTGCCACGTCACCTTGTTCGTACATTAACCCGTGCTAAATTTGAGCAATTGGTAGATGATTTGGTACAACGTACAATTGAGCCTTGTCGTACTGCTCTTAAAAATGCAGGTATGAGTATCAATGATATTGATGAGGTAATATTAGTAGGTGGTTCAACCCGTATACCAGCAATCCAGTCGGCAGTAGAGAAATTCTTTGGTAAAGCACCGTCAAAAGGTGTTAATCCGGACGAAGTAGTTGCTGTAGGTGCTGCTATTCAGGGTGGTGTATTGAGTGGTGATGTAAAAGATGTTTTGTTACTTGATGTTACTCCTCTTTCGTTAGGAATTGAAACAATGGGTGGTGTAATGACAAAACTAATTGAAGCTAATACAACAATTCCAACTAAAAAGTCAGAAACATTTACAACTGCTGCAGATAATCAGCCTTCGGTAGAAATTCATGTTTTACAAGGCGAGCGTCCAACGGCTGCTCATAACAAATCTCTGGGTCGTTTCCACTTAGATGGTATTATGCCTGCACGACGTGGTGAACCTCAGATTGAAGTTACTTTTGACATTGATGCAAATGGTATATTACATGTGTCGGCTAAAGATAAAGCTACCGGAAAACAACAGAGCATTCGGATTGAAGCTTCATCCGGTTTGAGCGATGCGGAAATTAAACGTATGAAAGACGAAGCGGCTGCAAATGCTGAAGCTGACGCAAAAGAAAAAGAGCGCATTGATAAATTGAATCATGCAGATTCATTGATTTTCCAAACTGAAAAACAATTAGCTGAGTTTGGAGATAAATTACCTGCTGATAAAAAAGGACCGATTGAGGCTGCTTTGGCAAAACTCAAGGAGGCTCACAAAGCGCAGGATATTGCCGGAATAGATGCTGCAACAGCCGAATTGAATGCAGTATTTCAGGCTGCCAGTCAGGAAATGTACAATGCTCAAAATGCACAGGGTGGGCAACAAGCCGGTCCTCAGGACTTTGGTGGTCAACAACAACAAAGCCAGGGCGGAAACAAACAGGGTGATGTAACCGATGTGGATTTTGAAGAAGTAAAATAATATCATACAGAAGATAATGACTATAAAACACCTCAAACTGATTATTCAGATTGAGGTGTTTTTATTTCTGATAAAATAGATGAATACCATTGTCAATTTACTTGAGAGTAAGGTGAAGTTATATAATACCTTGGATTATATTGAAACGGACCCGATACAAATACCGCATCGTTTTACTATAAAAGAGGACATAGAAATTGCCTCTTTTTTGACAGCTACCATTGCCTGGGGACAACGAAAAACCATTATTAAAAATGCCTCTTTTATGATGGATTTAATGGAGAATTCTCCATGTGATTTTGTGCTGAATGCATCAGAAGCCGATTTGCAAAATCTTCGTCAGTTTGTGCATCGTACATTTAACGGGGTAGATTTAGAGTTGTTTGTGAGGCAATTACGAAATATTTATGTTAATCACTTGGGATTAGAGTCTGTTTTTACGGCCGGTTATAAATTGAATAATACTGTGTATTCAGCGTTACTACATTTTCGTGAGGTGTTTTTTGAGTCGGTAGGTGTTTGTCGTACTTCAAAACATATATCGGATGTAAGTACAAATTCAGCAGCAAAACGCTTGAATATGATGCTTCGTTGGTTGGTTCGAAACGATGACTGTGGTGTTGATTTTGGTATCTGGAATCAAATTCCCATGTCGGCTTTAATGATTCCGCTCGATGTGCATGTAGGTAATATAAGTCGTGAGTTGGGGCTGCTAAGTCGCAAGCAAAACGACTGGAAGGCTCTGGAGGAGTTAATGAACGTTCTAAGAGTATTCGATGCCGAAGACCCAGTAAAATA
>JBLIZK010000212.1:0-2056 GCA_048859825.1 Paludibacter sp. | reverse complement strand
TTCGTATCAAAGCTAAAAACTGTAATACGCAATGCAGACTAATAAAAAACTAAAATACAAATGGGTAGATAAAAGGGATATTACAAACGTAATATCCCTTTTTGTTTCATTAAAAATTAAAAATAATTCTTTAAAAATCAGGATACTCTATTCCAAAATAAGATCGAATAGTTACATTTGCATAAAATACCTTTTATAAACTTTTTTATGCAAAAAATTATTCTATTTAGCTTGTTTCTACCCTTCTTCCTTTCGGCACAGACCAATAATATTAATCAGGATCGCTTCCCAAAAGTACCTTTCCACGAACTCCGGATTACAATTGGAGCCACTCCCTACGAAGTTGATATCAATAATCTGTTCGATTACGATGAGATTGATATTAATTATTCCGGGTTTAATTTTGAGCCGGATACCTATTACAAAGGAGCAACTTTTGCAACAGGAGCTATTTCTGCATCATATATGTATCAACTCACTTCAAAATGGAGCTTTGGTGGCGTGTTAAGCTATTCAGCCTACTATAACCATTATCTGGATGCTGTATCTGACCAAAAAGTGGGTAAATTGGTACGCAATCATCTTGGAGTTTACGGTAGGGTGAATCGAACATGGTTCCGTAAAGGTTCTTTTAGCACCTATTCAAGTTTTGGAATTGGCACTGGCTGGATAATAGCCAATAAAACCTACAATAATCAAACAGAAACCTACATCAAAAAAAACCTGTCGGGCGAATTTACCCTCATTGGGTTGACTTTTGGAAAAAAAGTTTTTGGCATAGCTGAAATTCTCACCTCAGGCTCCGGAGGATACATGAATTTTGGCGTAGGTTATCGTTTCAATACTAAAAAAACAACCCATTAATCAATAAACCAGTATGAAAAAAATTATTATTCAGGTAGCATTGTGGATAGTTGCTATGTTAGCATTAACAGGTTGCGAAATAGAAGAAGCAGAAACACCACCCAACTACGTAGAACCCGGAGTGCAAATGCTCGAAATGGCAGAAACCAAACTGAATGCTTATAACACATGCTTTGATATAGCACTGAAGTTAAATACCTATGTGCAGACTCCTGACTCGATGAAACTGAGTGTGGAAGATAAATATTTTAGTCTTTATAAAATTCGCAAAGGCACTGCCGACATGTGGTTTTTAATCAACAACGGTGATACAATATTCAAAATCAACACCCGAAACAGCAACATCCACGATATTGGAAGCAGGTTCACGGTTCAATACAACAATTACGATACAGTGTCCATCGTAAACACTGAGGGACGTAAATGGAAACTGGAACGCTTTGAACATATGGGTATCGCACCCGACAGTTGCGAACTGACCCTGGAGTGTACTTCAACCGCAGCTATTAATACATTTACTGATGGTGCATTTAAACAAAGTGGAAATATTTCATTTCACGATGAAAAGAATATCTTCCGATTTCTGATTCAAAAGAACTACGAATACGAAAAAGGAAATAACTGGTATACTCCTGATACAGGTGCCTGCAAAATTTACGGATTCAATGTAGAAAACAATATGAATGGTGAAGCTATAATTGATTTTGTACGCATTAATAGCTTTGAAAGAAGAATAACGGTCAATTACAAATCGCGCACAAAGTCCTTTAACTGCGACTACAATCTGGTTTACAGCTACAGAATTAGCGGACTTAAAAATATTTATGACACAAGCTTATATATTCAATAGAATAAATTAAACGAAAAACCTCGTTCCCGATATGAGAACGAGGTTTTTCGTTTAATTCAGTTTATTCAGACATCAAAAAATCACACATCCGCCACCTGCCTGAATGTCAATTTCTACAACATTTTTATCGACAGATTTCTGTACAAAGCTACGGTTATTCTCACCATCAGTAATCACAGTAGCCTTTTTCAGTCCAAGCGATTTTAGGTTTATACGTACTTTTTGTGCCTGCGACTGCGAATTAATAGCACCTACATACCATTTTCCGGCACTTCTACGTGCAATTACCACATATTTACCGGGGCAACCATCAAGTAATTTCACATCATCCCAATTACGTGG
>JBLIZK010000211.1:0-3346 GCA_048859825.1 Paludibacter sp. | reverse complement strand
TTGTTTGCTGCCCAACCCGGAAAGCCATCCATCATTTGATAAACCATTACAAAGCCTTTTTGCTTCATGTATTGAACGGTAGCCGTACTTCGGTTGTGCGTACGACAATAAACCACATATGTAGACTTTTTGTCCAATTTATCAATACGTGAGTAAAAATCCTGCTCATAAATATCAATGTTTATTGCATCTTTCAGATGACCTGCATTAAATTCCTGAGGTGTACGTACATCCAGCACAACTATTTTTTTGTTTTTCAGAATAATTTGCTGAATTTCAGCGGAATTCATTTGTTTCACTGTTTGTGCCGAAACAAAGTTGAATATAGAAAATACAGCAATCATTGCTATTACAATACTCTTTGTTTTCATATTAATAAATATTCTATTCAGTTATAATCTCTATTTACTTTCAATTATTATTCCCATCATGATAGCCCGGAAATTGGTAATTATAGTTCTTTCGATATAGTAATAGCCGCTATTGTTCCATCGGCCACAGCCGTAGTAATCTGACGGTATTTTTTGCTGATTATATCGCCAACAGCATAAATATCAGGCAAATTGGTTTGGCGGTCTTCGTTGGTAACTATGTAACCCCATTTATCCATTCCGGGCAAAGTGTCGCCGAGTACCGAAATGTTGGATTTAAATCCGATAAACACAAAAACGCCATCGGCTGCCAGTTCCTTCGTTTCTTTGGTTTTCAGATCCTCAACCACTGTAATCATTTTGCCATCACGCTTCTCAAACTTTCGTGGTTCGTGCTCATACATCACCGAAATTTTTTCGTTTTTCTGCAGTTCTTCTACCGCAGTCTGGTTAGCAGTCAGCTTATCAAACTGATGAATCATAGTAACTTTGCTGGCAAATTTGGTAATAAACAAGGCTTCTTCAACGGCTGAATTCCCCCCACCAATTACCGTAACTTCCTTATCCACAAAGTATTTGGCATCGCAAGTGGCACAATACGAAATTCCTTTTCCCTTGTATTCCTTTTCGCCCGGGGCGTTCATCGTATTTGGAGTTGTTCCGGTGGCTATAATTATTTTTTTTGCTTTGATAGTTTCCAATTCATCAATCACAATTTCCTTTTTTGCCAAATCTACCGAAGTGATATCCACCGCTACTTTAAAATCGATGCCGGTATGTTTTGCTTGTTCGCTCATGTAGTGCGCCAACATAAAGCCGGGTTGAGGTTGCTCAAAACCAGGATAGTTCGACACCTGATGCGTAATGCCCATATATCCGCCCGGCAAAGCAGGGTCAATCAGTACAGTTTTAATTTTTGCCTGACCTAAATAAATTCCGGCTGTTAAGCCCGCAGGACCACCTCCTAAAATTGCCACATCGTATTCCGAAACGGTTTTTTTCTGATTGGCTTTTACGGCTATTACTTCCTCTGGTGTTAGCATTTTGTCCAATCGTTCTACTATTTCCGACTTTTTGATGCCACCACTTATGGTGTCCAGAATTTGTTTCCCGTTTTCGAAGAACAAGAGTGTTGGCGATGAACTTACGCCCAACTCTGTAGCTAACTCACGATTTCCCTGACGAAAAATTTTCAGAAACTTTATTTTTTCGCCATACAATTCGGCCATTGCGTCGAACTTTGGTGCCAACGCTTCACAAGGTGGACATTCGGTTGAATAAAAATCAACAACTACTTTACCACCATTTAGTACTTCTTGCTGAAAATCAGCGGCATTAATTTCTTTCATAAAGGCCTCCCTAAATCCCTCCACAGGAGGGACTTGTAATTAGTTTTGTTTATATCAAATTATTATACATGTTCATATATTCATATTCAAACGAGTAAAAACTCCTAAATAGCACTCTTAAGTCCCCCTGTGGGGGATTTAGGTGGCTTGGTTAGGGGGCTGTAAGGTAATACGCTGCTCCTAAACTCAACAATTCCTTTACCGGACGACAATCAGGATTATTCGGATGTCCGAATTTATTCTTTGCTACCGAGGCACAACCACCTCCGCAGGCCAATGCCACGTCGCAGGTTTTGCACTTTTCGATGGTAGTAATATCGCGGTTCTGCCAGCTATCTATAGCCGACTCATTCTTTGCTATTTCCGGATAAAAAGTACCTAACTCATCGCCTTTATTACCAACTGTAGCGGTGCAGGAGTAAATGGTACCTGTAAAGTCGAAAGCCCATTCCGTTTTACAAGCCGGACACGAATCGAACAATGGCGCCGGCAATGCTTCATTTTCAGCAATATATTTTGCAATGGAGAATGCCGGTTTGTAAAATTCAGCAATGTATGGATGAATTTTCAGGAGTTCGTACAAATGCTGATACAATGTTGCCCTGTCGAACAGTTTTTCAGGAGTAGAATTGCAGAAATGCAGTTCGTAATTTCTGCCTATTTGTGTTTTAAAATAAGGCGAAGTTGTCCAACCACGGTCAATAGCAAAGCGCGACAATCCGGCTAAGTTTTCGATATTTTCTTTATCTATTACCATCCGCAAATTAATATTCAATCCGGCTTCCAGACAAGCATCAATTCCTTCCACAATTTTATCGAAGGTGGGTTGCTTTCCCTTCAGGTAGCGACGACCATCGTGTACTTCTTGTGTTCCATCCAGTGTTACCTGAATTTCGCGAATGCTGGCTGTTTTTAGCAAATCCACATAACCAGCTAATGTATAGCCGTTTGTAACAAAAGCCAAATCCAGTTTCGCTTCGTTTGCGCGGGTAATAAAATGTGTCAACATAGCCCGCTGGTTTTCGCCCGGCAAAAGAGGTTCACCACCAAAAACGGTAATGTATTTACGACGTCCGGCAAATTCAGTAGTTATATAATTGAAAAAGGCATCTACCACATCGTTATTGACTACTTTCTGCACCGGATTATACCCCTCCTGATAGCAATATGAACAGGCAAAGTTGCAAGAATAGTTAGGTACAAAAAACAACTGCGTTTCATCTTTCTCTCGTTCTTCTGTAAAATCCAGATATGCCAGTTTAAACGCCTTTCTCTCTGAAGCTTCATCAATCAAATATGATCGGGATGCAAATTCTCCACCCGGGTCAATACCTTTCTGTAATTGTCTGAATTCCTCTTCCGAAATAATATCGGCCGATTTATGCAAGGGATTTACAATGAAAAACTCATCCGAATCTGCAATTGGGGTAATTATATTGTGCTTTGAAAGATTACCCCTAACCCCTAAAGGGGAACTGAAGTTACTAATATTTTGTATATTTTTTTGCACATTATTTAGTTTAAATTTTCAGTACTAATAAAAAACCTACCCCTAAAGGAGAATGGAAATATTCCCCTTTAGGGGTTAGGGGTAACTTAGTCGTGACAACCAGCTACAATTGTCGA
>JBLIZK010000210.1:0-4934 GCA_048859825.1 Paludibacter sp. | reverse complement strand
TCCATATACGATATGACATACTCCAAATCCAATTGTCCAGAACAAAACACCGTGTGCTAAATAAATTGCAGCTCCGATACCTAATATAATTTCTGTAATTCCTAAATAGTGAATTTCCTCAAATGTATATTTTGATGCATTTACAAGGCCTAAACCATAAAATATAAGTGTTACAGATGCTATCAATTCTATTTGACCTCTATATAAACAAATCAATGAAAAAATACCGCCAACAGCCAGTGGCAATAATAAATTATAAACAGTACTCAGCGTCGATTTTGTAATAAACTTCTGATTGCGCTTTTTGGCCTTTCGCCACGACAAATAGATACCAAACCCTAGCGAAATAGTTAAAACGGTTAAAGCATCGGCCACTAAAATCACTATTTCCTGGAAACGGTTTAAATCAGTATCTTCAGGATTTCTCAATAGAAAAAAGTAAGCAAAAGCTGCTCCAATTATTGCAGTAGTACCTGCAACTACACCTGCCATACCACTTAACGATAGGAACTTTGTGGAACGCTCCATCATGTCCCGAATCACTTTTATGTCTTCTAATTGCTTGTCCATATAAAAAGTACTTTGTAATGCAAAGTAAACGATTTTTTATGAGACAACAATAAATTTATAAAAAAAATCAATTAAATTCCACAAAAACACAAAACCCCGCTTAGCAGTCACTAAACGGGGTTTTCTATCATTTTACAAAGCCAAAATCTTTGCTCTTTCGTCTTTAATCTTTTGTCTTTGCTCTTTTGTCTTTGCTCTTTTGTCTGAATTAATATCTGTTCACCAATGCATTTACTTCGTCGTTTACCAACTTAGCAAAAGCATCCACCGACATAGTACCTTTATCGCCTTCGCCCTGACGACGTACAGACACTTCAGCATTTTCGGCTTCTTTTTCGCCTACAATCAACATATAAGGGATACGTTTTAATTCATTATCGCGAATTTTACGTCCGATTTTCTCATTACGATCATCCACCTGAACACGTACATCAACGTTGTTGAGTGTTTTTGCTACTTCGTATGCATAGTCGTTGAATTTCTCACTGATAGGCAACACCACTACCTGATCGGGTGTTAACCACAATGGAAATTTACCGGCAGTATGCTCAATAAGCACTGCCACAAAACGCTCCATCGAACCAAAAGGTGCGCGATGAATCATTACAGGGCGGTGTTTTGAATTATCGTCGCCTGTATATTCAAGCTCAAAACGCTCCGGAAGGTTATAGTCAACCTGGATTGTACCTAATTGCCAACGGCGTCCGATGGCATCTTTTACCATAAAGTCGAGCTTAGGGCCATAGAATGCCGCTTCGCCCAGTTCCACGCGAGCTTTCAATCCTTTTTCGGCACAAGCTTCCACAATGGCAGCCTCGGCTTTTTCCCAGTTTTCGTCAGAGCCAATGTATTTTTCTTTGTTTTCAGGGTCGCGAAGCGAAATCTGTGCTTCAAAGTTTTCGAACTCAAGAGCATTGAAAATAATGAAAATAATATCCATTACTTTTAAAAACTCCTCCTTCAACTGATCGGGGCGACAGAATATGTGTGCATCGTCCTGAGTAAAACTACGTACACGGGTAAGACCATGAAGCTCACCGCTTTGCTCGTAACGGTACACAGTACCAAATTCGGCCATACGCAAAGGCAGGTCTTTGTACGAACGGGGTTTTACTTTGTAAATTTCGCAGTGATGCGGACAGTTCATTGGTTTTAGCAAGTATTCCTCACCTTCCTCAGGTGTATGTATAGGCTGAAACGAGTCCTTTCCATATTTAGCATAATGGCCTGACGTAACATATAACTGCTTGTTACCAATATGTGGAGTCATTACTTGCTGATAATCAAAACGACGTTGAATTTTTTTCAGAAAATCCTCCAAACGCAGGCGCAATGCAGTACCACGAGGCAACCACAAAGGCAAACCTTTACCCACTGTTTCGGAAAAAGCAAACAATTCGAGTTCTTTTCCAATTTTACGGTGGTCGCGTTTTTTAGCCTCTTCTAATAAAACAAGATACTCATCGAGCATTTTCTTTTTCGGAAAGGTAACACCATATATACGTGTTAGCATTTTACGTTTCTCGTCGCCACGCCAGTAAGCACCGGCCACACTCAGCAACTTAATTGCCTTAATATCACCAGTATTTGGCAAGTGCGGTCCACGGCATAAGTCGGTGAAATTACCTTGCGAGTATAGCGTAATAGTTCCGTCGGCCAAATCATTTATCAGCTCTACTTTATACTCATCGCCTTTTTCCTTGAATTTTTTAAGCGCATCGGCCTTACTAATATCGTTCCGAACAATGGCTTCTTTTCGGCCAGCTAATTCGAGCATTTTAGCTTCGATAGTGGCTAAATCGGCTTCTTTGATTACAGCTGTACCCGGATCCACATCGTAGTAAAAACCGTTTTCGATAGCCGGACCAATACCGAACTTAATGCCCGGATACAATTCCTGCAAAGCTTCAGCCATAAGGTGTGCCGACGAATGCCAGAACGCATGTTTTGCCTGTTCATCGTCCCACTTGTGTAACCGTATGGTTGCATCGGTGTCAATTGGTCGGGACAGGTCCCAAATTTGTTCGTTTACTGTGATAGCAAGCACTTCTTGTGCTAATCGTGAGCTGATACTTTCAGCTACCTGTAGTCCGGTGGTGCCTTTGGCAAATTCGCGTACCGAACCGTCGGGGAATGTTATTTTAATCATATTTTTTGAACCTTACAAATGGTTTTTAAATTTTGTGATGCAAAGATAGTAAATAATGGGTAATTTTTAGCGCAGATGTACTAGTGGCTGATTGTTAATAATAAAAGTCAATTTGTGCCATTCAATCTTTAAACGTCAAACATCCGTCATTATCAATATTTGAATAATTATTGAAAATCGGGCTTTTTTATTATATTTGTGTGCGAAATTAATTTAATATCCATATAATAAAAACACAATTTTATGTTAAGCAAACATCCAAAAGGATTGATACCTGCTGCGTTAGCAAATATGGGCGAACGTTTCGGGTTTTATACAATGATGGCCATTCTGACATTGTTTTTGATGTCTAAATTCAACATTTCTGGCACAGAAGCAGGTGTGCTTTACTCCATTTTTTACGGAGCAATTTATGTACTGGCACTGGTTGGCGGAGCTATAGCCGACCGTACACAAAACTATAAAGGCACAATTATAGCCGGGTTGATAATTATGGCAACAGGCTATGTTTTATTAGCAATGCCCGTACTTATCACCACTAAATACATTGCATTAGCAGCATTATTAGTCATTGCTTTTGGTAATGGTTTGTTTAAAGGAAATCTTCAGGCTCTTGTCGGACAAATGTACGACAACGATGAATACCGAAGCAAACGTGACTCTGGTTTCCAGATTTTTTATATGTTTATTAATATTGGTGCTATGTTTGCACCTTTTTTAGCCACCTGGGTACGCAACACCTTTGTTCGGATGCAGGGATTTGAATACAATGCCGAAGCTCCGGGCTTATGTCATCAGTTTTTAGATGGCAAAATGGCCGAAGATGTTGTAGCTGGTCGTTTCACCGAATTAGCAACCACAGTTTCGAACGGAAATGTACCTGCTAATCTGACTGATTTTGCGAATAATTATCTTGAAGCGTTCAATACCGGCTTTCACTATGCATTTCTGACTGCAGTTGTTGCAATGTCAATTTCATTGTTGATTTTTCTGTTAACGAAACGCATTTTACCAAATCCGAAATCGAAAGTAAAAAGTACAAACAATATTTCAGCTGAAGAAATTAAACAGGACGCTCGCGAAATCAAACAGCGCATTTATGCCCTTTTGGCTGTTTTTGGAGTGGTTATTTTCTTCTGGTTCTCTTTTCATCAAAATGGATTAACACTTACAATGTTTGCTAAGGATTATACATTACTTGGTGGTGTGTTTAACTCAGTAGAAATATTTCAGTCAATAAATCCGTTTTTGGTTGTATTTCTTACACCTTTGGTTATTGCCATATTTAGCGCCCTGGCACGTAAAGGAAAAGAACCTTCAACGCCAAAGAAAATTGCCATTGGTATGGGAATTGCAGCTTCAGCATTCGCTTTAATGTCAATCGGTTCATTAGGTCTACCATTGTTCAAAGATGTGGAAGCTATGGGCGGACTACCCGATGCAGAACGAATTACACCATGGTTACTTTTTGCAACTTATTTTATATTAACAATTGCTGAATTATTTATTTCACCACTTGGCCTGTCATTTGTATCCAAAGTAGCTCCTCAACACATGCAGGGGTTAATGCAGGGTGGATGGCTCACAGCTACAGCTATTGGAAATTCATCGTTATTCCTTGGAGCAATGATGTACGAAAACATCTCAATCTCTGTCACCTGGACTGTTTTTGTAACCGTATGCGTCATCTCAATGCTTGTTATGCTGGCAATGGTAAATTGGCTCGAAAGGGTGGCTAAATAAAAACTTAATACAATATAAAAAAAGACGGTTTTTGAAACCGTCTTTTTTTATATTTTCACGCAAACAACTTTTCAATTTGCTCTGCATAATATGCTTCTATCACATTACGCTTAATTTTGAGTGTGGGCGACAAAAACCCGGCAGGCTGGGTCCATTCGTCGGCTACAAGTTGATATTTTTTTACCTGCTCATAGTCGCCAAAATGTGCGTTGTATTTTTTCACTTCTTCGCGAAAACGCTTTACCACCATCGGATTTTCGATTATTTCAGCATTAGTAGCACAACTTACTTTATGCTTGGAACACCACGATTTGAGGTAGGCAAAATCGGGAGAAATTAGTGCTGCGGCAAATTTCTTGTTTTCACCCAACACTATCATATTCTCGATTAAAGGTGATTCTGTAAATTTCGATTCGATTAACTGTGGGTTAACGTATTTTCCAAACGATGTTTTAGATCGGAAGAGCACACG
>JBLIZK010000209.1:0-12503 GCA_048859825.1 Paludibacter sp. | reverse complement strand
TCCGATCTAGGGAAGTGAATAATAAATATATTTGCTCCCCGAAAAAGTTTCTAATGTAAAATTGCCTCGTTTATCAGTTAAAACAATTGATTTACCATCAGTAACTTGTACTGATGGTATTGGATTTCCGGAAGAAACAACTTTTCCTTTTACTGTTGTAGCAGATGAGATGGTAACACACCCAAAAGTGATGCACCAAACGATTATTATTAATGTTTTCATTTGAAATTCTGCCAATTAATTAAACAAATCAAAAAATTACATCTCCCACTGCTCACATGAATTTATTAAATCATCAAAAGACAAAACGGATGATTTTTGACGAACTTCAGCAATTTGGGCGACCAACGCATTTTCGTAAGATTCTTCGTTCACATTTCGTATTACTCCCATGGCTACCGGAAATTCCGGTCCCTGCATAAGCGCAAGCATTGTGTGCAAAATTGTATCAGTACATGTTGCATCGTGAATTAGCAAGTCAGATTCATTTATGCCCTGCTCACCAATTTTTACTACTTTGAGATTTAGTCCGTCAAGTATCAAACCTTTGTCGCGTTGTGCACCAAAAATCATAGGCTTACCATGTTCCAGTACAATTGTTCTTTCAGCTCTGTGTTCTTTCTCCGAAAGCCATTTATGCGCGCCATCATTAAAAATAACGCAATTTACCAAACACTCAACTACAGATGTCCCTTTGTGCTTAGCTGCTTGTAGAAGAACATACTGAGCTGTTTTTAAATCAACATCAAGTGTTCGGGCAAAAAAAGTGGCTCTCGCTCCGAGAGCTAACTCTGCCGGGCGAAACGGGCGCTCTATCGTTCCAAATGGCGACGATTTAGTTACAAAGCCCTTCTGGGTTGTAGGAGAATACTGTCCCTTTGTTAAACCATATATCTGATTATTAAACAAAAGCACATTTAAGTCCACATTACGACGTACACTATGAATGAAATGATTACCACCTATAGCCAAACAGTCGCCATCGCCGGTAATTTGCCACACTGTAAGTTCCGGGTTGGCTACTTTTGCACCTGTAGCAATGGCCGCTCCACGTCCGTGTATTGTGTGAAAACCATATGACGATACGTAATAAGGTAAACGTGACGAGCAGCCAATACCGGATATTACGGCGGTTTGATGTGGTGCCACACCCAAATCGGCCATGACTTTTTGCAATGTGTTAAGTATAGCATAATCCCCACATCCGGGGCACCATCTCACATACTGATCACTTTTAAAATCTTTAGCTGTGAATTGTAATTTATTTGTTGTTTCCATAAAAATTTATTCTTAATAATTAATTTAAATCAGTTCGCCTAAAATAAAAAGTTCCAGCTCAGAAACAGTAAATGGCTGTCCTTCTACCTTGTTAAACTGAACATAATTTGCTGCAATTTTTGAACGCAAATATCCTGCGAATTGACCATTATTGAGTTCGCAAACAATGATTTTTTTGAACTTACTAAAAATATCAACGGTATTTTTGGGTAAGGGTTGAATATAATTAAAATGTGTAAATGCTACTGATTTGCCTATTTTATTAAGATTTGCAACTGCACTCATCAAATGCCCGAAAGTACCTCCCCAACCAACTACAAGAGTTGATGAATCTGAATCGCCCAGCACTTCAAGTTCAGGCAAAAAATCACTAATTAAATCAATTTTACTTTGGCGGGTATTTACCATTTTACTATGATTAAGCGGGTCTGTTGAAATACAACCTGTCAGGTAATCTTTTTCGAGTCCGCCGTTCCGATGTTCAAAACCCTCCATTCCCGGAAAGCTCCAGAAACGAACTTTTGTTGCTTCATCGCGGGTTGTAACTTTGTAGTTCTGAATACCCGTATGTGCATAATTGGGTGTGATTGGAGGTAGCTCAGCCATGACAGGTAATTTCCAGAGCGAAGTTCCGTTTCCGATAAACGCATCAGTTAACAAAATAACAGGAGTCATGTGTTCGAGTGCAATTTTACTTGCCATATAAGCATACTTAAAGCAATTATCCGGAGTACTTGCAGCCATCACCACCACAGGGCTTTCACCGTTTCGACCATAAAGTGCTTGAAGCAGGTCAGTTTGCTCAGTTTTTGTAGGCATACCTGTTGAAGGGCCACCCCGCATTACATCAATTATCACCAATGGCAATTCAGCCATAACTGCAAGCCCTATAGCTTCGGATTTAAGCGCAAGCCCGGGCCCTGAAGTATTCGTAGCAGCTAAGCTACCGGCAAATGCAGCACCAATTGCGGTAGAAATACCTGCAATTTCGTCTTCGGCTTGCACCACCTTTACACCCATATCTTTACGAGCTGCCAATTCGTGCATAATATCAGTAGCTGGTGTAATAGGATAACTACCCAGAAATAACTGTAGATCGGCCTTTTGAGCTGCAGCAATTAGTCCCCATGCAGCAGCTTTATTACCATTTATACTGGTATATTTTCCTTTTGGGGTTTCAATTGATTTGTCTATTTTAAAAGTAGAAACACTTAAGTGTAAATTATTGCCATAATTATAACCATCGGTCAGTACTTTAATATTAGCCTGCAGAATAGTTGGCTTTTTTGCAAATTTATTAGATAAAAAATGTACAGCCTGCTCAATCGGACGATTAAAGAGCCAACATATTAGTCCGAGTGCAAACATATTTTTACTTCTCAAAATGGATTTATTATCCATACCACTATCACTCAAGCTACTTTGAGTAAGCGTTGTTAACGGAACAGGAATTAATTGAGTAAACTCCGAAACACCAAGCTCTCTAAATGGATTGTCGGTGAGAAAGGCAGCTTTCTCTAAATCCTGTTTCTCGAATGAGTCGGCATCGAACAGTATAACACCATCCTTTTTAATCGCTTTAGCGTTTACTTTCAGCGCTGCGGGATTCATAGCTACTAACACATCGGCATCATCTCCGGGCGTGAACACTTTTTCGGCACCCAAATGTACCTGAAAACCCGAAACTCCTCCCAAGGTACCCTGTGGAGCGCGTATTTCAGAGGGAAAATCCGGAAAAGTAGAAATCTCGTTACCTAAAATGGCCGATAAATTTGAAAAAAGTGTTCCTGTGAGCTGCATCCCATCGCCGGAATCGCCCGAGAAACGAATGACCACACTATCCACATTAGTGGCTTTAGTTTGTTCCATAATGATGTAAAAATTTATATTAATTGAAAAAAAGAGATGTAAAAAACCGGAAATCCGTAAAATACGAATCCCTTAAACCATATTTAAACGACATTAATTTATGTAGAAAAAAAGAAAATCATTAGAGAAATTGACTTTCGGAAATACTGGTTCTGATAAAATACTATTTGATTATAAATGTTGATTTATTTTTACCTACGCCCGTAATCATAAGAGATTTCCAGTGAGCTGGCATCGAGCTTTTTCGTTGTTCAACACCTTTCGAAGTTATCTCTAATCCAGCAAACCCCATCATTACAGTTTGTAAAACACCTCCTGAACCTGTCAGAAAATATGGATTATCACCACCTTTGGTTTCGGCTATTACATTAAAAGGTGGCAACTGATTGGGGACATACGCATCCTTAAAGAAATAATATGCTTTATCTTTTTTGCCTAAACGTGCATATAATAGTGCAAACACAGCCTGAGTCATAGCGGGTGTATTTTTTTCTGGCACACGTACTTCATAGTATTTTAAATCTTTGAGTATTTGAGCCGTGTCACGTATTACCTGAAGCGGATAGGCCAATAAGTTCACATCAGCCTGTTTGATCTTTTCTCCATTGTAAGTGGCGTGTTCGCGCGTTGTTCCATCCGGAAATTTATGAATCAACAATCTATCTGCCACCGTTTTCCAAAGGGGATTTGGTAGTAATTTTAAAATATTAGCTGCATTTATTGCATTTTGAAGATTTAACTGCACTGCTGCATTGGTAAATGCATCGTTATCTACATTTTCGGCATACTCGTCGGCGGCAACTACATTTTTAATCTCGTAGTATCCGTTGCTGTTTTTTTGAACTCTGCTTAACCAAAATTCAGCAGTTTCAGAAATTAAGGCCCAACCTTTGGTTCGTAACCATTCTACATCATGTGTTACACAGTAATACTGCCATGCAGCAAGTGATACACAGGCAGATATATGATGTTCAAATGGCCCGGCTAAAGCCCAAACGGGAGTTTCTTCAACACCACTATCGGCACTTTCCCAAGGAAACATAGCACCTTTGTATCCATGCATATAAGCATTCATGCGTGCAGCATGTAATCTATCATAACGATAATCTAACATATTTCGGGCCATTTCAGGTTGAAGTAAAAGCAATACCGGAAAAATCCAGGTTTCAGCATCCCAAAAAACATGTCCGTTGTATCCTAAACCAGATAAGCCCATAGGCGAAACCGAAAAACCCGAATTTGAACTCCCAAATGCATAAACATGATATAACATACTACGTACATCTTGTTGTGCCTGTAAATCACCATCTATTACAATATCGCTTTTCCATAAGTTTTCCCATGCTTTATCATGCAATTCATTGAGCCTGTCAATCCCTTCGAGACGAGCGAAAACTGTCAACCTTTCCGATTCGTTGTATGCATCTGTTGTGTGAGCCGATGATATTGTTGTTCCAATAATTGAAAAACTATATTTCTCGGCCAACTTTAATTGTTTACTAAACTTTTGTTGATGTAAATGACTATCGGGCATTTCATGAGAGACCTTTGGTTCATCACCTCGCTTTTCGGAAAAAGCAAACGATGTGGTAGCTGCCAGTAAAATTTTACCGGTTGGCGATAAGGCCTGTGAAGTTAACATCTGGATACCAACATGCCTACGGTTAATTTCGTTAAAACTAAATTTTGAATCACGTAAAGCATCTGGTGTTTCCATTATGTTTATGACAGTTATGCTAATATCAGTCAATGGTTCTATTTCAACTGTTCCCATCACCGAAAAAGGTAAATGACGTAAAGCCTTATAACTATATTTTACTTTAGCCAGATTTTCGACATCAAAGGTGTTCGTAAAAACACCATTTTTCAAACACAATTCCTGATGTAAATTAGTAACATTCTGACTGCTAACCGCACGACCATTAATTATTAATTTTACATTTAACAGATTAAATCCCGGTAGAAAATTACTAACTCTCCCCCTGCCGTACATATCGTACAAACCGGATAAAACAACCTGCTTTACTTTCATTGGTTCTGCCGATGATACAATACCAAGCATACCATTTGCAGATGTTACACCATAATAATTGGGGGCTTGAATATTATTGGCCGAAATCCGCCAACTATCTTGAGCACAAACAGAATTACTTACCAGCAAATATAAAGCTACACTTAAAACAACGTATAATTTATGCATTTGAAAATCAATTTTTAAAAAAACTCCCTCGGAAATTGCAACAATAAAAATACATCACAATACAAACAAAAAATGTCACAATATCCTCGGGAGCGCCATCAATCAAATAATACAATTTATTAACTAAACAACTGACTATTTCACTAATTTAAATATGCCATACGAAACACTACCGGCATCTATTTTGAATTTTTTACTCATATGTGAAACCGAACATTTATTGACCAATACCGGAATTATCCGGTTATAGTTTTCGGCAATATCAAGTTCTATACATACCTCTTTACCCGATGGATTAATAACAATTATAAATTTCTCGTCGCCTTCACCTCTGGAGTAAACCAAAGGATAAGCATTTTCAGCTACATACAAAAAACGAATGCTTCCCGAAGTACCCAGTGCCGGATAAATTTTCCTTAATTTTAGTAAGTATCTATTGAAATGCAATAACGAAAAAGGATTATTCATTTGAGCTTCTACATTTGGCCTGTATGCTGACGGGTCAATCGGCAAATAAAACTTATCAGCAGAGGCAGTAGAAAAACCTGCTCCTTCACTCCCATCCCACTGCATTGGTGTTCGTGAGCCGGCTCTGTTTCCTTTAGTAAGCTGACTTCCTTCTTTATTTGGTAATCCCGGAATAAATTTCATACCAATTTCATCACCGTAATAAAACAGAGGAACCCCGGGTATTGTCATCAAAAATGAACTAACGACTTTCAGTTGTTCCTCCGTATTCCGACTACCTGCATTCGGTCGTTGGAAATCATGATTTGATGTAGGAACACAAACAAATCCACTATCACCGGTAACACGCAGTTGTTCCAGAAAATAATTAACAAACTTAGTAGCTGTCCCATTTCCTGCTATATCAAAGTAGCAAGTATCACGCCTATAAGTTCCTTCATTATTAAAGAATAATGAGCTATATCCGTTATTGCCTAAATGAATAATAAAATCCATCATAAAACCGGCCTTTATTGCATTTGCAGGATTACCCCATTCAGCAATTAATATTCCGTGAGGATATTTACGTTGAAACTCCTGTCGTATACCATGCCATAGCTTGTTAGTTTCCACTTTGTTTGGATCATTTTTAATCAGTGATGGAGCCATATCAACTCTAAAGCCATCACAGCCCATATCCATCCAGAAATTTATTATTTTAACCAACTCATTGCGTGTAGCAATCGGACCCGGAGCTGATACAGCCTGCTGCCATGGTTGTGATGGATCGGGTATACCAAAACCGTAATTTAAAGCCGGCTGACAGTCGAAAAAGTTTTTACGGTATGTTCCATTTCTTTCGAACTTACCTGAAACATGTTTCTCCGGCTTCACACTTGAATCATTCGTCCAGATAAAGCGCTCTGAAAATTCATTGTGTGTTGCAGACTGTGAAGCTTTAAACCATGGATGATCAACCGATGTATGTCCGGCAACCAAATCCAGACAAACACGAATATTTCTTCTGTGTGCTTCTTTAAATAGTCTTTTGAGGTCTGCATTTGTTCCATATCGCGTAGCAACTTTGTAAAAGTCGGTAACATCATAACCCGCATCCTGAAACGATGACTCAAAACAGGGATTCAACCATATAGCATCAATCCCCAGCCATTTTATATAATCCAGTTTTGAAATTATCCCGTTAATATCTCCAATTCCATCTCCGTTTGTATCTTTAAAACTTTGTGGATAAATTTGATAAAATGCAGCCGTTTTAAGCCATTCAGGTATAGGTCGGAAACTCTGTCCGAAAATCGACATTTGAGATAATAAAACGATCAACAAAATGCTTTTTAGTTTCATCTTATTTAAATTTTTTGTGCGTAATTGTGCATAACACCGGCTTTGTCGATGTATACTTTTGTTAGTAAGGGAGTTTTCATGCTCCCTTACCTTTTGTTGAAAAAATGTTTTATTGAAAATTATTGGAATACCGGATAGCCTGGATTTTGTACGATATTCTTGTCAGCATCATAGGCAGTGCGTGGTACTGGTAATAAAATTTTGTAAGCCGGAGTCACTGACGGTTTTTCGTAACGCGCATCGCAATATTTGTTGAAACGTATTAAATCGTTACGACGCGAATGTTCCCAGTAAAATTCGTAACCACGCTCATTCAGAATTTTTTCTAACGATAAATCTTCCTGAGCGTATGTTGCAACACCACGTTTCGAGCGTAGTTCGTTTATGTCTGTAAGTGCACCTGCAACATCTCCTTTACGGAATTTTGCTTCGGAACGCATTAAATACACATCGGCCAAACGATAATACTGAAAATCGTTATCGCTACCTCCCGGACTAGTAGTAGTTGGATTGGGGGCATATTTCACTACACGTACTCCCTGCTCTTCTGTTGAATTATTGTTACTAAAATCGGTTGTATAAATAAGAGGTCGACCACCGTCCTTAGTTTTTAATGCTGTTCCGGCAGCATTATACTGTTGTCCAACTAAAAATCCGAGGTTAAATCCTGTAACAGATTTTAAGCGATTATCACTGAAGCGTGGATCTGTTTGCTCCCATGTTGCAAAAAATGTGGGAGTCGTACAACAGCCATTCCACATATTCGAAGTAAGATATGTGCCAAAAAACTGATTATAATCCAAGGTTATATTTACCCAGGGAATTCCTCCGATCCCTGTTTTTGTATCGTAAATGATGGGTAAAATAGTTTCCGTTGCATTTGAATAGGCTGCATTATCGTGCAGATACAGTTTCCAGAAATCGTCAGCCAACACATACTTTCCTGAAGCAATTATCTCGTTACACAAAGCAATTGTTTCATTCCATTTTGGAGTGCCATCTGTAAAAGCAGGGGCAGTGCCTGTATATACTTGATTATTGAGGTAGATTTTAGCAAGTAACAATTGAGCTGCTGCTTTGGTTATTCGACCATATGGTACCGCTCCCTTTTCTTTCAACAATGGAATTACTTCGTTTAAATCCGAAATCATTCTTTCAACAATCTGTGCACGGGTAAAATACTTTGGATCGTTGGCATAATTATACTCCGTATACTCACGAAAAGGCATTTGTCCAAAACAATCATTCAATTGAAACATGGCAAGTGTACGAATAAACAACACTTCGGCTTCATATTGTTTTATCTCATCAGTTTGAGGCATTTGATGCATATAATACAAAGCTACATTGCAACGGGCAAAACCAATCAGATAACTATTCCATGTATTTTTTATATAGCTATTAGCTGCTGTGTAATCATGTGTGAATATTGTACGGTAATCAGGATAATTCCAGTTTGCACCCCGAGTTGGAAATACCAACTCATCAGTACATGTTTCCTGAACAAACCAACCTGCACTACGACTTTGAAGGTCGCGCAGAAAAACATAAGCAGGAGTTACCAACATCTCAACATTAGCCGTGTCGGTTACAACATCAAAATTATTTTTTTCATCCAGAATTTCTTCGGTCAAATCCGAACAGGATGAAATTCCTATAATCAGTAGTGATAGAAATATATATATTTTTTTCATAACGTCCATTTTTAAATAGTTTATAACTCTACATTAACTCCAAATGTGAATGTACGTGCTTTAGGGTAACTTGTCCAGCCTATACCTATTGCAGGAACACCATTTGAAACACGGGTTGCATTTACTTCAGGATCGTAGCCTGAATAATTGGTAAATGTCAATAAGTTTGAGCCTGAAGCATAAATTCTTAAACGACTGATATAATTCTGTTTAGGCAACTTAAATGTATATCCTAAAGTAGCATTAGACAATCGTAAATATGAACCATCTTCAATATAGCGGCTAGAATAATCGAGTACATTAGATGTAGATTCGCCAGAAGCAATGGCCTCAGGAGTAGTATTCCAGCCACTTCCAAATTTCGACATCTGACTTACAACATTAGCCAAGTTGTTATAAATATCATTGCCATAAACACCGTTGAAATTTAACGAAAAATCAAGTCGCTTCCAACTTAGTGAAGTCCCAAAGTTGTACGTAAAATCGGGTAATGCATGTCCAATAACTCCCTCAGTTACTACCCCACTTTCGTCTGTTGCAAATATACTTTTACCGTTTTCATCAAATCCTAAAAATGTTTTACCCCAGAAAGTACCCAAAGGTTCGTTATTAATAATGTACTGAGAAGCTGTTCCTGTAATACCCGGCCCACTAGGATAACCAGTAGGAATTTTGGAAATAGCTGTCATATTCTCAACTTTATTATCTGTTTTCGAAAAGTTGCCATTTACGCTCCAATTCCAGTCTTTATTTGCAATAACCACAGCATTTAAAGCCAACTCAAAACCTTTATTTACAATATCAATATCAGAATTATTCACATACTGATAAGCAGTTGGAGCGGGCATTTTGGTAGCAAGGTACATTTGTACATCAGTAGTAGTTTTGTAAAACAAATCCAATGTACCACTCAACCGGCCTTTGAAGAATCCAAAATCAAGGCCTCCGTTGTACTGCGTAGTTTTTTCCCATTTCAGGTCAGGATTTGGAGTACGGGTTAGTGTATAGCCACTTATAACTGTTGATCCTCCATCAAGCACTGCACCGGTTATTGAACCCAGTGTAGGAGAACTTACTTTGCTAGCCACCTCCTGATTTCCGGTAATACCTGCACCCAAACGCATTTTCAAATCACTGAAAACATTCAGGTTCTGAATAAATTTTTCCTCATTCATGCGCCACGCAAAAGCTGCTGAAGGAAAATAACCATACTTATTATTTGCTCCAAATTTGGTAGAACCATCAGCTCGAAAGTTAACTGTTAAAAGGTATTTATCAAGCAGGCTATAATTAATACGACCAAAGAAAGACTGCAACTCATTGATTGTTATCGAAGAACTAACTGTAGCTTGTGTAGCCTTACCCAAATCCAGGTCACTGATATTATCTACTTCACTTGTAGGAAAACCTGTTTCATTCAACGAATATGAAAATATTCTGAACTTTTGAAACGAATGTCCCAACAAGAAGTTGAATTTATGTTTTTGATTTAGTTCTAAATTATAAGTAAAGTAGTTTTCCATCATACTGCTTCCCATTTCCAGATTACTAATTGTAGCAGTTCCTTTATCTGTTGCGTACGACAACAACGCATCCTGTGTAACCTTACGGGTTGCTTTGGTCTCATCAACCGATAAATTTATTTTGTAATTAAAACCTTTAAACAAATTAAGCGTTCCGGTCAAATTACCCAACAAACGGTCGGTTTGCGTATTATCGTCAGTAAGTTCAATCATAGCCAATGGGTTACGAACCTGATCTGAAACCTGATAAAATGTTCCATCAGCATTATAAACCGGATAGGTAGGATTGAGCTTTAGCGCTGACAATAATAAATCACCTTCAACACCACCGGTTTCGCCTAATGGAGCGCGTTGATCATTGGTACGTGCAGCTGTGATAGATGCATCAATTGTCAGTTTATCATTTAATGTTTTTGTTGATACATTTAAGCGTCCGGAGAGTTTTTCCATTCCGGTTTTTTTAATGATACCCTCTTGATTCATATAACCGAGTGAAGCTCTGAATGTTGATGTCTCATTTCCACCTGCAAACGACAAATTATGATTTTGTGTAAAAGCTGAGCGAAAGATTTGCTCTTGCCAATCAGTTGCATAACCTTTATCATCAGCAGGCAAGCTTAAATTAGCACGCGCCGAATTGTACTCAGATGCAGTGAGCACATCGTATTTTTTTGGTAACTCTGATACACCGGCATATGCTGAATAATTCACCTGACTTCTACCCTTTTTACCTTTTTTGGTAGTTACAATCACCACCCCGTTAGCTCCGCGAGACCCGTAAATTGCAGTAGCAGAAGCATCTTTAAGCACATCAATTGTTTCAATATCATCGGGGTTCAGAAAGTTTAATGGATTTTTAGCAGAAGTAGAACCAACACCTGCTGTTGTACCTCCCGAAGGTTGTCCATCAGTCACATCAAGTGGTATTCCATCCACCACATATAAAGGCTCTTGGCCAGAGCGAATTGAATTTGCCCCTCTGACACGTACTGAAACACCAGCACCGGGTTCACCTCCATTGGTAGTAATGCTTACTCCCGACACACGTCCCTGAATTAAATCAGTAGGAGAAACTACAACTCCTTTGTTAAAATCTTTAGTTTTAAGGGAAGAAACAGAACCTGTTAAATCACTTTTTCGGCTTGTACCATATCCAATTACAACTATTTCGTCGATTAACTTTGTGTCGTCCTGTAATACTACTTTTAGGGCTTCTTTTCCGGCTACAACCTCGAAAGGTTTATAACCTACATACGAAAACACAATAACTGAATTAGCTGAAACTGTTTTAATGCTAAAATTCCCGTCTAAATCTGTTACAGTACCATTTGAAGTACCCTTTACAAATATAGTAACACCAGCCAATGGCTGATTGGTAGCATCAGTCACAGTTCCACTAACAGTTGAGGGAGCTGAAACATCGTTACCGGTGCCAGACTTTTTTTCTTCTTTCAAACTTATAATTATTACCTGACGATCATTAATTTTAAAGGTCGCACCACTACCAGCTAAAACTTTCGTTAATACCTGCTCTATTGTTTCATTTTTCGATGTTATTGAAATACGCTTACGAGCATCGATAACTTTGTCATTATAAATAAAAATAAAAGGCGTTTTTTTCTCTATTTCAGTAAAAACATCTTTAATAGATTTATTTTCTATTATGAGTGTGATACTTTTTGAATTATCAGCCTGTTTAGCTGCTGTAACAGGGCTAATACCTATGAGAAGAAACGTAATTGTAAGAAAGCTTAAAATCCGAATCGGAATTAATATTCTCTCCTTTAGTATAGAGGGATAAGAATTTTTTTTCATATTTTTACAACGATTTTGATAAATAACCTATGAATTTCTTTCGACTTGTTTTTCAAAGTCTTACCGCTGGGGAATATGCCAGTATTTCCCGGTTTTTTTGTATGTTTTGTATGCTATGTTTTCATATTTTGTTGTGATTTATTGTTTGACATCAATTTTAATAATATTAGTATTTATTGTTTCATATTTTATATTTGCGGTAGCAGTAAGAACAAGCATTACATCCTCGATATTATCATTTAAATTTAGTTTTCCCGACAGTGTAATCTGATTAAGTTGTTCAGCATTATAAAATATGAAACAATAAATACTAAT
>JBLIZK010000208.1:0-11601 GCA_048859825.1 Paludibacter sp. | reverse complement strand
CGTGTGCTCTTCCGATCTGAACTCAAATTAAGTGTTGAATGATTCGAAAATGCAGAGTTGTTTGTCATAGTAAACTGACCAGCATTCAATGTTGCATTGTTAACTACTACCGAATTGGCTCTGATCTCGAAAGCCGCATTCAGATTTACTGTACCATCGTTTATTAACGATGAGCCTTGCCCAACCGATGAGCTTTGATTCAGATTCAATACTGCCCCCGGATATACCGCCAGAATGGTGCCGTTTTGTTCAAAATTATAAGCAATATTAAACGTCACCTTACCTCCGTTAAGCACCACAATTCTGGAACCCGGAGCCATGTACATTGATTGATTAAAAACCACTTCGCCGGCAACATATAGTTCTGAGTTTTCGAGCCAACCAAAATCAATGGCACTATTGGTTACACCGGCAGGTACAAAATACTTCGCACCACTTAAGGTAACAGCACCTGAACCCAAGCTTGTATATGAGGCAGGCAAAACATAATCAGTAGCATGCGGAATTACTGACATCACACGGGCTGCCTTCATTACTGTACTGACTTTTGATGTCGTTGAAATTCCGAAATCACATTCAACCGCGCTTGTTTGTTGGTCAATTTTAAACATTTTAATCGTTTTTCGGCCAAGCGGATCGATTTGTTGTACAAACAATGCTTCCACAGCAGTAGGCACAACAATTGTTGTTGCAAAATTATTATCTCCGCGGGCAACACCTGCAGTCAGTAGGTTTACTACCGTATCAGTCAGTAAAGGATTATTGTCAAACACTTCTACTTTATAATAGTAGTTGCTATTGAACTGATCATTCACTTTTACAGTCAGTTCAACTTTTCCTGTAGTAGCATAGTTAAACTCTGTGCCTTCAAAATCATTGTCGGGAGTATCGGTTACTATATCTCTTTCGCACGACACCAAAATTAAACTGAAGGATAAAATAAATAGCTGGATGTATCTTTTTATTTTTTAAAATATTTTTTCGTCAGAAAATCAATTTATGTGCCATCATTCTATTTTGCTGATTATATGGCATTTAGAAGAATGATAAAAACAAAAAAGTATTCGAAACCGAAGTGTTTACCCCATTATCGAAGAACAGATATTCACAAATACTGATTGAACGTATTCAATTTTAAAAGCCGGAAAAATTACTGTAGCATTCTGTAAATGTTTTTTTAACTATTTTTTTTGATAAAACAGATCAAATTGAACCTAAAATTGCAATCTCCACATTGCAAATCGGCATATTTGTGCTATCTTTGCAGCGCAATTCAATTCTCTCCGGATTGATTTATTACTTCAACATTTATTTACTTTAATCCATTCGCAATGAAACTATTGGAACAGATTATGCAACGCGCTAAGGCAAATCCACAGCGTATTGTTTTGCCCGAAGGTACTGAAATCCGTACTTTAAAGGCAGCCGACATTATTTTAAAAGAAAAAGCCGCAAAACTCATCTTAATTGGCGACGATAAAGAAATTGCCCGCCTGGCTACCGAACACAATCTGTCCAGTATTCACGAAGCCACAATTGTTAATCCGGAAACAGATTCAAAAATGCCGGTATATGCTAACTTGCTTTACGAATTACGCAAGAGTAAAGGAATGACCGAAGAGCAGGCAGCTGCTCTGGCAAAAGATCCGCTTTATTTGGGTTGTTTATTAATTAAGAACGGCGACGCCGACGGTGAATTAGCCGGAGCTCAAAATACTACCGGCAACGTACTACGTCCTGCATTTCAGATAGTTAAAACCAAACCGGGTATAAGTGTGGTATCGGGAGCCATGTTAATGTTTACTCCTACTCCGCAATATGGCGAAAATGGCTTGCTTATGTTTGCCGATTGCGCCGTAAACCCTAACCCTACTGCCAAAGAATTGGCCGAAATAGCTGTTTCAACAGCCGAAACAGCAAAAGCCATTGCCGGTTTTGAACCCAAAGTAGCCATGTTGAGCTTTTCGTCAAAAGGGAGTGCAAAACACGAACTGGTTGACAAGGTGGTGGAAGCAACCAAACTGGCCCGCGAAATGAATCCCGCATTAAAAATTGATGGAGAGCTACAGGCCGATGCCGCTTTGGTACCTTCAGTTGGTCAGAGCAAGGCACCCGGAAGCGAAATTGCCGGACAAGCTAACGTACTGGTTTTCCCTGATTTGCAAGCCGGAAATATTGGTTACAAAATGGTGGAACGTTTTTCAGGCGCGCAAGCAGTAGGCCCAATTTTACAAGGCATGGCTGCACCTATCAACGACCTGTCGCGCGGGTGTTCGGTTGACGATATCGTAAAAATGATTACAATTACTGCTAGTCAGGCAATGAAATAAATAACAATCAGAGTAAAAAGCTATCGTGTTTAGCACTTTAGCTTTTTACTTTACTCCAAAAATACAATCATATGGCAGAAGAAATTATTGAAGCAATTGAACGGTACGGCCTTAGCAAGCGCAAACGTAATCGTACATTGTTTTCGCGCATCGGAGTTGTCGGATGTGGGAAAGAAGGTAGCGTAATAGCTACTACAGCTGCACTTAAAGGTATCGAAGTAGTATTCTACGAACCCAATGAGGCGGCAATCGCAAATGCTTATCAGCGAATTGAAGAAAAGCTGGACAAGAAAATTGATAACTGGGGGCTCACGCTGAACGAAAAGAAAGCTGTGATGTCGAAAATTCAGGGCGCAAGTGATTTCAGTATTTTTGCTGGTTGCGATTTTGTAATAGAAGCCATCCGATACGATGATAATACAGGCGAACGTCGTGTAGCTCAACGTAAATTGGTATTCAAACAACTGGAAGATGTCCTTTCTGAGAAAGCAATTATCGCCTCAAATGTATCTACGGTAGTTGTAACAGAATTGGCATCGGAACTTGAGCATCAGGAACGTTGCATTGGGCTTCATTTCCTTTCAAATATCCCCGACTCAAACATTATTGAAGTAGTACGTGGCTTAAACACTTCGGATCAAACTTACGAAAAAATTTGTCAGTTTGCTAAAGTTATCAATCACGAATATGTACCGGTTGTAGAGTCGTCAGGACTGATTAGCATTCGTATGTTCCTTATTCAGTTGAACGAAGCATGTTCCATACTAATGGAAGGTATAGCTTCTACCGAAGATATTGACCGTGTACTTACAGTAGGTTTCGGACACCGTCAGGGTGTTTTTCGTACAGCCGACCAAATGGGTATCGAAAAAGTGGTAAAACTGCTCGAAAACCTTTACGACGAGTATGGAAATATCAAATATAAACCATCGCCGATTTTGCTTCGTTTACACAGGGCCCGTCATTATGGTATCAGCACCAAAAGAGGTTTCTATAAATACGACGAAAAAGGTAATATCATAAAATAAGGAGGAGCAAAAAAATGAAGATATTAGTATTAAACTGCGGAAGCTCATCGGTTAAGTACAAATTAATCGATATGAATACCAAAGAAGAACTTGGTTCGGGCGGTGTGGAAAAAATCGGATTGAAAGGTTCGTTCCTTAAACACAAACGTCGTGATGGACAGAAAGTCACTTTAAAAGGTGAAGTTCTTGAACATCAAATTGCAATTGAATATATTCTGGGTGTATTAACCAGCGAAAAACACGGTTGTATTGCTTCGCTCGACGAAATCAATGCTGTAGGTCATCGCTTGGTACATGGTGGCGAAAAATTCAACAAAAGTGTATTAATCGACGATGAAGTAATTGCCAATATCGTTGAATGTATAGATATGGCACCACTACATAATCCACCAAACTTAGCGGGTATACGTGCCGTAAACGAACTGATGCCTGATGTTCCTCAGGTAGGTGTTTTCGATACGGCTTTCCACCAAACTATGCCCGACCATGCGTACATGTACGGAATACCCTACTCTTTATACAAAAAGTATGGCATTCGCCGTTATGGTTTTCATGGCACCAGTCACCGTTATGTATCAAAACGTGCCTGCGAATTTTTAGGTCTGGATTATACCAAAACAAAGGTTATTACAGCACACATTGGAAACGGAGGATCAGTTTGTGCCATCAAAAATGGCGAATCAGTGGATACTTCAATGGGCTTTACTCCTGTTGAAGGTTTAATGATGGGAACACGTTCAGGCGACATCGATTTGGGCGTTGTGACTTACTTAATGGAGAAAGAAACAATTGGCTCACAAGCCGTTTCTACGCTTTTCAACAAACACAGCGGTGTGCTTGGAGTTTCAGGCCTGTCATCGGATATGCGTGAAATTGAAAATGGTGTAAAAGAAGGCAACGAGCGTGCTATTCTTGCTATTAAAATGTACGACTACCGTATTCTGAAATACATTGGCTCTTATCTGGCAGCTTTAAATGGCGCAGATGTACTTGTATTCACAGGTGGTGTTGGCGAAAATCAGACTTCAACACGTGAAAAGGTTTGCGAAAGCCTGAGTTATGCGGGAGTGAAAATCGACAAAGAGCTTAACTCAAAATCCAGAGGTAAGGAAGTCCTTCTAAGCCTGCCTGAATCAAGCGTGAAAGTTGTGGTTATACCAACCGACGAAGAGTATATGATTGCTTCAGATACACTCGAAATCGTATCAGCATTATAAAATAAACAGGTTTATTCAAAATCAACCTTTTCAAAAAGAAAAAGTCAGGTTTCAATTACTGTAACCTGACTTTTTTGATATAATTACCGTAGTATTATTTTACTTCAAATTCAAACGGTATACGAGCCTGAATACCTGACATTGAACGTATTTCGTTTACCTTTTTAAACAGTACATAGTCTTCGCCAAGTTGCCCTTTCATAAAGCGGGTACTAACACTGGTATCAAGGTCCTTCATCAGTTTTGTAAAGAAGTCTTCCTTTACAGGATATTCCTTCACCATATAGTTTTTCAGTTTGGCCTTATCTACCGCTAATTTAAGCGCTTCGCTTAAGCCTCCTAAACGGTCAACCAGACCTCTTTTTAACGCATCCTCACCTGTCCATACACGACCTTCAGCAATCGCTTTAATTGAATCCACATGCATCTTACGTCCATCAGCACAACGCTTCACAAACAATTCGTATCCACGATTAACATAGGCTTGCATCATAGCACGTTCCTCAGCACTAAAAGGACGATTCACCGAAATAGCATCACCCATTTTATTGGTTTTAACACCATCGTATGTAAGACCTATTTTTTTATTTAAACCATCGATGTTAGGAATTAAACCAAATATCCCGATTGAGCCGGTAATAGTTGTAGGTTGAGCTACAATTGCACTGGCCACACACGAAATATAATAACCTCCCGAAGCAGCATAATCGCCCATCGACACAACTACCGGCTTTTTGGCCTTTAAGAGGCTTACTGCGCGCCAAATTTGCTCAGAACCATACGCACTCCCACCCGGAGAGTTTACGCGAAAAACAACGGCTTTAATTGACGAATCGGCGGCTACTTCGTTGATGGTCTCTACCAGGTCTTCCGAATCAATTCCTTCGGAATCGCCTCCATCAATAGCACCTGTAGCATAAATAATTCCAACTTTGTCTTTTTCGAACTTTTCATCGGCAGGCACATTCAACATATCAGCATGCGATACCAAAGTGTAATCTTTACAGTATTTTGAAACTATACTATCAACTTCGTCAGCATATACCAGTGAATCAACAAGGGCATATTTTTTATAAACATCGGCTGATTGGAAAGTCATTAATTCGTCGGCATAAGTATTCAGTAAAGCGGGTGTAAGCTTACGGTCTTTGGCAATATCTGCCACCATATTTTTCCAGATTGAGCCTAAAAACACACTTACCTGCTCACGATTAGCGTCACTCATCTTAGTAGTAATATAGGGCTCTACGGCCGATTTATAAGTTCCTACCTTCACTACCTGCATGTCAATACCCAACTTATCCAGCGTTCCTTTAAAGAACATCAGTTCTGCTGATAATCCTTTTAAATCGAGCATTCCCTGCGGATTAATAAGCACCTTATTGGCTACTGACGCCAGATAATAATTACTTTGCATATAATTATCGGCATAGGCTACAATAAACTTACCGCTGTTTTTGAAGTCGTTCAGGGCATTTCTTATTTCTTTAATAGATGCATAACCACCCGACAAAGTTCCGCCTTTCAGGAAAATACCCTTCACATTTTCATCTTCTTTCGCCTTTTTAATATTCTGCAACACATCATCCAATCCGATTACATTTTCAGTTTCATTACCAAAAGCTTCAGCAAAAGCAGCTCTGAAAGGGTTGTCTTCAGATCGTTCAATTAATACACCTTTTAACTCTAGTTCATATACCGAATTATCAGATAATTCAGTAACTTTTTCAGAGGAACCTGCAATAGCTCCAATTATTCCAAAAAAAAGCAACGTACTTAGTACCGATGCTATCAGCACACCTAAAATGGTTGCTAAAGTAAATTTCAAAAACTGTTTCATACATTCATTTATTAATAGTAGAATTGATTTCGCTGTTGTCCGTATTTTAACGGATCTTTTAGAATTACGGATGCAAAATAAACTATTTATTTTTGATTTTCAAAATATATTTATTGTTTTTCGATAATTTCAAATATAATTTGTCAGGTTAAATATGTAAATAATCATAAAAAATGCCGCTACTGTAAATCAGTGCGGCATTTTTTATCGAAAAGCTATAAAAATTATTTTTCAATAGATAATAATTCAACTTCAAAAATCAACACTGAAAAAGGTTTGATAGTACCCTGATCAGCACCACCATAAGCCAGTTCCTGTGGAATGTAAAGTTTATATTTTGAACCTACAGGCATTAATTTCAAAGCTTCGGTCCAACCTTTAATTACCTGATTAACTCCAAATGTAGCTGGCTCTTTACGCTCAACAGAGCTATCGAATACAGTTCCATCAATTAATGTTCCATGATAATGTACTTTTACACGACTAGTGTCGGTAGGTAAAGCTCCTGTACCTTTTTTAATCACTTCGTATTGTAAACCACTTGCAGTTGTAATAACACCAGCTTTTGCTTTATTAGCCGCTAAAAATGCCTCTCCAGCCTGTTTGTTAGGACCATATTGCTTTTCAAGCTTTTTAGCCTGCAATGCCTGCATAGTAGCAGTTAAATAGGCCTGAGCTTCTTCCGGACTCATTTGTACTTTTGAACCCTTTAAACCATTCAATAAACCCTGTTTAATGATATCGATATCAACTTCCAAAGTTGAATCACCCATTAATCCGGAAGTAGATTGCTCTTTCAGTGCAGAACCAATATTTTTTCCGAGCTCAGCAAGTTCAAAGTTTTCATCACTTGCATCGCCTTTCATTCCATCCTGCAGACCTTTTAACAAAGATGCTATTTTAATTTTAACAGAATCTTTGTTAGCAGTATCGTTCAAATAATATTGTTTAATACCATTACCATTTGCCAATCCGAATGCATAATTCAAACTATCAATTTGAGATGATAATTCAGGAGTTTTTGTTTTGTTTTTATCGCAAGAGGTAAAAACAACTGCAGCTAAAACCACTACTGCAAAAAATATACTTAGCTTTTTCATTATTTCTGTGTTTAAAAATAAGTTGTCAAAATAAATAATTACTGTTGTGGTGCAGGCATTTGACCCATACGTTTTTGTTGAATTTGGTTCATTACATTGCGGATATATTCATCTGCCTGAGTAACACTCATTCCTTCTTTATAACCGTTCAATGCATTTACTAACCCCTGGATTACAAGATCTTCGTTGAAAACCAAAGTTGAATCACCCATTAAACCCTGCTTCTTTTGTTGTTTTAATGAACCACCAATCTGAAGTCCCAATTTATACATTTCATCCTTGCTAACATCTGCTTTATATGCTTCATCGATAGCTTTCATCAAAGATATAATTGGTTTATCCGAAGAGTCTTTTTGTAGATAATATTTTTTGATACCATCACCATTAGCAAGACCCAAACAGTAGTTTAAACTATCGTTTGTATTGCTCAGTTTTATTTCTTTTGCTTCGTAGTTGTTGCACGAAGAAAATACAACCATAACAGCAAGTGCCACAATTGCTAAAAAATTTTGTTTTTTCATCTGATATAACTATTTAATTGATTTATTATTTCTTTTTTTGAACAGGTTTTGTCGATTTTACACGTGGTGTTGGTTTACCCGGTACTATCTTCTCTTCAAGCTTAACCGGCTCCGGGGCTGGTTCCTGATAGGTTTTTATCCCTAACAACTCAACTTCAAATATAAGTGTGGCAAATCCGGGTATTGGGCCACCTTGTGTTCCTTGTTCGCCGTAAGCCAGATTGTAAGGAATAAAAAATCGGTATTTTGAACCAACATTCATTAACTGTACTCCCTCAGTCCAACCAGGAATAACCTGATTTAATGGAAATTCAATGGGCTCACCTCGCTCTACAGAGCTATCAAACACTTTACCATCCAATAATGTACCTGTATAATGAACTTTTACAGTATCTTTTTCAGTTGGTTGCGGACCATCACCTTTTTGTAAAACAAGATATTGTAAGCCCGATGGAGTTACAACCACACCCTGTGCATTTTTATTCTCAGCAAGGAATTTTTCGCCGGCTGCTTTCTTCTCGCCAACTTCCTTTTGTTGCGCTTTAGTTATATAATCTCTAAAAAAATCAGTAGCTACCTGCGAAGTCATCAAAGCAGAATCTCCCTTCATTGCGGTTGTAAAACCTTTCACAATAAGGTCGATGTTTGTTTTGCCACCCGGTATACCTTTCAGATTCTTTAAAAAATCGCCACCTACATTTAATCCCAAAGCATAACTCATTGAGTCAACATCATTTGTAAAGATATTAACCACAGGAGCCGGCTCTTGTTTATCTTTCTTGTTCTTTTTAGCTTTTGCATCCACAGCTGTAAAACTTACACCTGCTGCTAATAATAATAAAACTGTTTTCTTCATTCTGTATTTAAAGTTAATTAAGCAATTCCTAATAGTTCAACCTCAAAAATTAGAGTTGTGTGAGGACCGATGTGTTGGCCGGCACCCTGTGCACCATAAGCAAGATTTGATGGGATAAAAAGTTTCCATTTTGAACCTACCGGCATTAATTGTAAAGCTTCAACCCATCCACTAATAACTTGTGTTACGCCAAAAGTTGCTGGTTCGCCTCTACGTACCGAACTGTCAAAAACAGTTCCGTTGATCAATGTACCATGATAATGCACTGTTACACTGTCTGTTGCTACAGGAATAACACCTTCGCCTTTGGTAATAATTTCATACTGTAAACCACTTTCAAGAGTAGTTACTTCGGGACGTTGAGCATTTTGTGCTAAGAAGGTATTTCCTTCTTCAATTGCACCTTTAGCTGCTTGTTCCTGTAATGCCTGAAAGTAATCATTTATTACAGCTTGTGCTTCCTGAGCTGTCATTTCGGGCGTTGTTCCTTCGTATACATCCTGAATTCCTTTGGCTAATTTTGCAAATTCAAGACCAGATACACCACTGTTTTTCAGGTTATTCCCAAGGCTCAAACCGAGCGCATAACTTAATTTATCCATTTACGATTTTAATTTGCTGAAACATAGAATATCCTACAACCAGCTTTTTATTCAAATTATTAATTTATTGATTATTATATGCTATATATTTGAGATTCAACCCAAAAAATGTATGCAAAGATAGTTGAATTAATGAATTGTAGCTTGTTAAATATTCAAAATTAACGGGAAGTTATTACGAGTGTGGTCTTGTGTTGGGTTTTTGTTCGTTTTTCAGGATGAAATAATTCAACATAAATCATATAAATTCCGGTTTGTGCCAACTTGCCTTTATCAGTAATTCCATTCCAGATAAAATGAGTGTTTTTCGATAATAAAAGATTGTTTGCCAAAACTTTAACACATTCTCCATTTCGGCTGAATACCCTTAAATTAGCAACAAAACCAGTATATTCGGAACCTAAATATATGTAACTAATATCTTCATTACCATCGTTATCCGGACTAAATGCAGCGGGTTCGCACCACACAACTTTACTTTGTATATTTTGGTCGGGTTCGAAATGCTGAGAATTTTCAAAGCCGGGGGTACCATAATTATAATCCGATGCTGATGAGTGCCAATTTAAGTTCCATTGAGTAATATCAAACGTACTGATACGTTCAAGTGCAACTCCCTTCGTATTTGCAAGTAGCGGATAATGCCATAGTTTATTGTATGTCAATTCATCAAGTATTGAATCGGAAATGTTTGCACACACAACCAGGGTTGCACCTTCGTTATTCAAAGTATTCCATTTTGAAACCGGATATATTCCTTCACCTGATTGTAATTTATGATTGTTGACCACCAGTTCCGGTGAGGGTGTAAAAACAAAAATATCGCCCGCTAAAACATAAACGGATGTATCAGCAGTGCATAATGATTGTAAAGTACCATCCGTTTTTCGTATAGTTATTTTCAAGGTATTTATATCCAGAATTTTATTGGACACATTTATCAACTCAACATATTCATCCCCATTCTCTGGAGCATCAAACATTATTTCATTAATTAGTACATCACCAAACGAAGCTTGTTCTGTTAATGCGAATTGAAATTTAGTATTAACAAGTGCATTCCCCGACATATCTTTACATCCAACCAGCGAAACTACAAATAAAGTTCCCCTTTCAATATTCTTATTCAATTTAAGAATAAGCTCTTTTGTTGAGGGTTTGAACTCTGATGATATTACCGCATACCCATCATTTTCAAACACATAGTTTATTTCATTTGTATTGATATTTTCGGAAAATGCAATAGAAACAGAATTTGAGTCCACTACCTGAATGCCTGAAGTAAGTGGCGCAATGCTATCAATGGATGCTGTTCCGGTGATATTTATATCGTCAAAATAATAACATGTTCCTGTAGTTGAGGTATTTGAATATAAAACACCACAATAGTCTGATGTTTGTATTGAATTAGATTGAACGCTACCTTCAGTATAAAAATCTGTTTCAGAAGTAAGCTTACTACTTAATTCGAAAAGGCCATTCGGTGTTCTGGTTAGTCTGATAATTAGCTCAATGGGGTTACCATCGGTTCTTTTGTCTTTTCCATCAATGATTTTTGTTTTTTTTGAGCCCTGCTGATAATACAGCGATACTTCATCATTTGTTCCTCCAACCTGAATAAAATAGGCATTGCAATTTTCCAATAAGTCATCATTATCAGCTATAACATAAAAGCACGCAAAATTTGAAGCCGATGTAGGATATGTAATTTTAATTTTACATTGCCAAACGGCATTGTCAATACTTACCGAAGGAGTTGATAGCCAGGATACAGACGTAGCCTTTGCTGTCGATTGTAATTCTTTGGCTAAATTTACGGTAAATGCAGAAGAAATACCTGACCAAACCGGATTTTGATGAAAATCTCCATCGTCGAACGAATCATGTACCTGTGAGTAAGCTACAAATGTGAATAGTAGCATAAAAAACAGAGGAAGTTTCTTCATAGAGTTGTTATAATTATAAAAATGAATTACTTTTGCATTCTAAATCTGAAAATCAATAAGTTCGGTAGTATATTTGAATATTCATACGGTTAAAGTGCAAATATACATGTTTTTTGAATAAACAAAGAAAACATACCGTTTATTGAACCATAATAATTAAA
>JBLIZK010000207.1:0-2795 GCA_048859825.1 Paludibacter sp. | reverse complement strand
AAATCTGAATTAAATGATTATTTGTCTTATCTATACGAATTGCCCTCAAATAAGCAATTTCAATATTCTTTTGATGGTACATTTAAAGCTCAACGTGATTCACTACGTTCGACTTTATCGAAAAACCCTAACTATACTTTTGCTAACAGAATGAAATTCAAATTATTACAATACAAAACTGCTGTTTCTTATTTTATCTGTCCCAATTATTTCTCCGGTATTATTTCATCAAAGTTGATTAACGATGCTCCCGGTGTGTTGAAAATCATTTATATAGTGCCTTATATTATGCTGTTTTTAATGTGTATTCTTGGTGTATTTGGTGTGTTTGCAAATTTCAAGCAGCTATTACCATATATATCAATTTATTGGGTTTTTCTGATATTGCTTTTGCTTATGCCCGGGTTCGGTAGCGAGGGACGAAGATTTTTACCCATGTTTACGTTGTGGCTGCCTGCATTTGTACTACAGGTTCAGAGTATAATTAATAAATTAAAATCAACGAATAAAACTAAATAATGTATTTAAAATTAGGTAAATACACGATTAATGAAACCTATCTGCAATTGCTGATTTCGGGTATATTGCTGATTACGTATTCATACATGGGTTCAATGGGAAAGTTCATTGTTTTTCCATATGTCGTTTATTTAGTTCTGAGAAATGATATTCAATTATACCCTGCACTTGTTCTTCAACTACTAACTGAAAATTTTACTTTGTACATTATTTTAATCTCATACCTGATTTTAATAATTGTACACAACAGGGAAATCATTCAAACAGAGTTCAAAGTATTGTTTATCGGTTATTTGCTGTTATTGGTTTATATTATATTTCATTTTTTATACCGGTATTTTACATCGTCTACTGATATATTAATACTTATTGCCAATTACTCAATTTTCCTGAACCTTTCACCTTTTTTTGCCGGAATTGTATATCGTAAAAATTTAAACAGGGCTAACTATAATGATTGTCTTACAGCCATTGTGTTGATACTCATAACCGGTTTAATAATTCATGCAAGGCTACTTTTTTATGCAATTCCATTTTTATTTCTGTATTCAGCCGTTCAGTTGTTTAAGAATAATAATCGTTCGGCTTCCGGTTTAATACTTTTTGTGCTGTTTTCGGGTGTGTTACTGTTTGCTTTAATAAAAATGGACACCTTTACTATTATTCTGACTGTTTTTGTGTCGTTAGTTGTATATCTTTCATACACAAATAATTATCAGGTATTGCTGAAGTTTTTTTCAAGTGCATTACCATTTGTTTTTACCATACTTTTTATGATTTCAGTCTCACTGGCCTTCGGCGATAAGAGAACTAACAGTGATACACTTAATCAGGAAATTACATTGAATAATTTCTTTGAAAGAGGTATGGCAAAACTAATTGATGACAGAGTTCCTTATTGGGTTGCAGCCACAAAAAGTATTATAGAGGAAGAAAATATTTTTATTCCGGTAGTAATAAAAATCTTCGAGGCCGAAACAGAAACAGGTGGTTTTATGGAAGTTAGCTTTGGAGCTCATACCCTGTACATTGAGTTTATTCGAGTATATGGTTTAATTCCGGGTATTTATCTTTTAACGCTTTATATATTGATTTTTGTGAAGTCAACAAGACGCCTTTTTTCACAAAAAATGGAGCGGCTTCATCTTATGTTTTTAGCTGTTAGTTTATCCGTTTCGTCCATCGGAGCAATGGGTGGTACATATCCTTTGGGACTTGGATTTGCGTTACTAAACATGGGAGTTGTAGGGTTTATTTATACTTACTATAATCAAAAAGTAAATGTCTGATAAATTAATTGCTATAAAAAGTGTTATTTGGACTATAGCTGAGAGAGCATTAACCTTAGCCGTTCAGTTTGTGTTCAGCATACTAATTGCCCGTCAATTAATGCCGGGCGAATATGGTATAGTAGCAGTTTTGACAATCTTCTTAACAGTTGCATCAATTTTTATCGACAGTGGATTTTCATCTGCTTTAATCCGAAAAATGGATAGAAATCAAACCGACTTTTCAACAATCTTCTTTTTAAATCTCTTCCTGAGTATTGCATTTTATTTAGTCCTTTTTGTTTCATCGGGCAAAATAGCCGGTTACTTTCAAATGCCGGAATTAAAAGATGTTACAAAAGTTATTGGATTGACACTTATTTTTAATTCGATTTCGATTATTCAAATAACAAAATTGAAAATTGAAATGAATTTTGCACTTCAGGCTAAAGTAAATGTGGTAACCATCCTGATTACAAGTATAACCGGGTATATTTTAGCTGTCAATGGATTTGGTGTATGGACATTAGTTGCTCAAAATGTACTTGCAACTGCTTTTCCTGCATTATTTTACTGGACGTTCTCGAAATGGAAGCCCAGTTTGGTGTTCTCTGTAAAAACGCTGCAAGAAATGTTCTCATTTGGTTCAAAACTCTTAATAAGCGGCTTGTTTGATACTCTTTATAAGAATTTCAATCAGTTTATTCTCGGTAAATATTATTCTGCCAGTGTTTTAGGACTTTATAATACAGCTGATAGTTACTCAGGAATGCCATCAAATATAATTAATAGTACCGCTGTTAAAATCACCTATCCGTTAATGGTTAAATATCAGAATGACAATTCAATACTAACTTCATATTCAAATAGAATTATACTTCTGATAAGCTATTTCAGTATATTTTTTTCGGTTTTATTTGTTGTTTTTGCCGAATCGATAGTATTATTCTTACTTACAGATAAATGGATTGAACTGGTTCCATTTTTACAAATTCTTTCGGTAAGTTA
>JBLIZK010000206.1:0-3070 GCA_048859825.1 Paludibacter sp. | reverse complement strand
CCGATCTGGTACAATTACTAATTCGTCGGCTACTTCGCGTGTTACAAATTTTGATTTTATGCGGCTAAAGGTTTGAATATCCATGCTTTATATGTATTTAATTTGTCTCATTTTAAATGCTTTCTATACAAAAATAAGCATAAATTCCGAAACATTTCACTCGTATCAGGCTTTTCTCTTCAATATAAAAGATGTAAATATTTTAAAGTGTAGCCAAATAGGCGTGTAAGATATGAAAATGTAATTAAAATAGCTTTGAAAGTAATATAAAATTAGTTTTTTGGCATTTTAACGGAAGTTGACCTTTGCTCTGAAATGTGGACTGAAATTTTATCAGTAACTTTGTATGATAAATTTATACTGCCTAAAAGTTTAAAACGGGTGGCTTAACAGAAAATAAATTAATAAAAAATATATGCGATTTACAAAAATGCATGGAACCGGAAACGACTATATTTACGTGAATGGTTTTGTTGAAACAATTGAGAATCCGGCTGAATTTGCTATATTTTATAGCGATCGTCACAAAGGTATTGGCTCTGATGGGCTTGTAATGATACTGCCATCGGAAACCTGCGATTTCAAAATGCGGATGTTCAATGCCGATGGGTCAGAATCTGAAATGTGTGGTAATGCATCGCGTTGTATCGGAAAATTTGTTTATGACAAAGGTCTTACCTCTAAAACAGAGGTTACACTTGAAACTCTGGCTGGTGTAAAAGTATTAAAACTTTTTATCGGTGCTGATAATAAAGTAGAGAAAGTTACGGTGGATATGGGCGAACCAATTCTGAATGGTTTAAGCATTCCAACAATTTTTGATTAGGAAATGGTTGTGAACAAAGAGATGAAATACACTGATGAACTCACCTATAACATCACTGCTGTGTCAATGGGGAATCCGCATGCCGTAATTTTTACATCCGGTATTCATCAGCTCGATTTAACCAAAATCGGACCTGTAGTTGAGCATGTATCGGCATTTCCTCGTCGCACCAACACCGAATTTATCGAAGTGGTTGATAAGAATCACGTGAAAATGCGCGTGTGGGAGAGGGGTTCCGGCGAAACGCTCGCTTGTGGTACCGGTGCTTGTGCTGCTGTAGTGGCAGGTGTGCTAAACGGTGTGAATGAACGAGTAACACATGTTGAACTGCTTGGTGGTGAGCTTACTATTGAATGGAACGAGTCTGATAACCATGTGTATCTTACTGGTGGAGCAACCACCGTATTTGAAGGTGAAATAACTGAATAACTGAATAACTGGATAATTGAATAACTGAATAACTGAGAAACAAAAAAGCTAAAATAGAATGGCACAAATAAACGACAATTTTATTAAAATCCCGGCAACTTATCTGTTTTCGGAAATTGCAAAACGTGTAGCACAACACAAAGAAGCTAATCCCGATGCTCCAATTATCCGTATGGGTATTGGCGATGTTAGCTTACCTTTACCTGACGCTTCGGTGGATGCAATGGTGAAAGCTGCCGAGGAACAACGACATGCTGAAACTTTTCGTGGTTATGGCCCTGAACAAGGATATGCTTTCCTGCGCGATGCAATTGTAGCAAACGATTATTCGGCTCGTGGACTTGATATCGAAGCGGACGAAATCTTTGTGAGCGATGGCGCAAAAAGCGATACAGGTAATATCGGAGATATTTTCAGCGTAAATAATCGTGTGGCAATAACCGACCCCAGTTATCCTGTATATGTAGATACCAATGCTATGGCTGGTCGTGCAGGTGAGCCTAATGAGCAAAATGTATGGAGCAATCTGGTATATTTACCCTGTAATGTAGACAATGATTTTGTTCCACAATTGCCTTCGGAGAAAGTTGATTTAATCTATTTATGCTATCCAAACAACCCAACAGGAACAACGCTTACGCACGAGCAATTAAAAGTGTGGGTTGATTATGCGAAAGCAAACAATTCCGTAATTTTGTTTGATGCTGCTTACGAGGCATTTATTACCGAAGAAAATGTGCCTCATAGTATTTACGAAATTGAAGGGGCAAAAGAAGTAGCTATTGAATTCCGCAGTTTCTCAAAAACAGCCGGATTTACCGGAACCCGTTGTGGCTATACTGTAGTGCCAAAAGCACTGATAGCATATAGTGAAAATGGCGAAAAAGTACAGTTGAATAAATTGTGGAACCGTCGTCATTGTACCAAATTTAATGGTACATCATATGTAGTACAACGAGCTGCTGAGGCTACATATAGCACTGAAGGCAAAAAACAGGTGAAAGCATTGATCGATTTTTACACAGAAAATGCCCGAATCATCCGTGAAGGATTAGTAAATGCCGGTTACACTGTATATGGCGGTAAAAATGCCCCATATGTGTGGGCTAAAGCGCCTGAAGGCATGGGAAGCTGGGAGTATTTTGATTATTTATTGAAAGAGAAAAACATTGTAACGACACCCGGGGCTGGTTTCGGATTGAGTGGCGAAGGATTTGTTCGTTTTTCAGCATTTGGTAGTCGCGAGGCTACAATTGAAGCAATGCAGCGATTGGCTTAATATAAATTATAAATTAAAAGTCCGGATATATTTCTATCCGGACTTTTTTATTTCCGTTTGAAAATTCCGGCAATGGTTTTGCCTAAATCGTCCAGTTTCTCAATAGACTCCAGCACCGATGGGTTTTTCAGATCGACATTAGGATTGTCGGTAACGCCAGCCTGAACAGGATAAATCAGAATAAAACTAAATGAAGTAAAGTATTTGTTCAGGTACGATGGGATTTTAGTCATATAATTGCTGTACGACGGTCGATCTTTGCGGCTAAGTACCAAAATAAGGTTGTCGTCGCTGCGTAAATCGCGCGATACAATTAGAAAATCGTCCCAGTCGTTGAATTCAATAAACTCACACTGTACAGGGTGTTTCGTGTTTACTTCCCGAATGTATTCAATGGTTTGTACGCTGCTGTAAAATACCAGTTTGGCACCTGTATTTCGGGCAATATTCCAGATTTTCAGCAACCAAAACGGAAATCCAATTTCACGCTCTGCCTTTTCAGGTACAAAAATAACATGTCGTTTAATGGTTGCCAG
>JBLIZK010000205.1:0-2338 GCA_048859825.1 Paludibacter sp. | reverse complement strand
CGTTGTCAAATAGCGGTACGTTAAATTTACTATCTGATGGAAGTGGTACAGCTACCATCCTTACTCCTGCTACTATCACTGGTGGTGGCACAAGCAACGTTAACCAAAGCTTCTTATCTTATTACCGCACCTGGTATATGGCCTCACCGGTAGCTAACGCACAACCAACGGGTATGAACAGAATTAAGTATTATAACGAAGAGAATGATACATGGCCAACGCTATTTGATGCCAGAGCAGCAACAGCAATGGCTTATGGAGCTAATAAATTCGAAATAGCAAAAGGTTATCAGGTAGTTCCCGATAATGATGATACAGGTATACAGTTCAGCGGAGTGTTGAATACAGGCAATATCCCCGTTACGTTGACACGAAGTGCTGAAACAAACACTGTGAAACAGGGCTTTAACCTGATAGGGAATCCTTACCCTTCATATCTGGATTGGAATGCTGTATATTCAGCCAATAGTAATGTACTGGAATCATCGACCATGTGGTATCGCACCAAGACCGGGGGAAGCTATAATTTCTGGACGGTAAACGGAGACGGTGTTTCGTGCCCCAATGGAGCTAGCAACAGCATACCACCTATGCAAGCTTTTTGGGTACGTACAAAAACCGGAGGCGGCACACTGCAACTAACAAATGCAATGCGTTCACATGCACCTGGAAGTGACTATCTATTGAAAGCTCCTGCTGCAAGAAATACAGAGTTGCAGCTATTACGCTTACAAGTGAGTAATGGCACAAATACAGACGAAGCAGTACTCTATTTCAGCCCGAATGCAACGAACGGTTTGGATGTATTTGATTCTCCAAAAATGAGCAATGAAAATACGACCATACCTGAAATTTTCACCCGGGCAGGAAGTGAGCAATTGGTTATCAATGCCATGAATACCATCCCAATAGATACTGAGATTCCGCTAGGTTTTGTTGCAGGTAGCTCCTCAGCCTTTAGTATTAAAGCCAATGAACTAAGCAATCTGCCATCGAACATACGGGTAATATTGAAGGACAACATAACGAATACCGTAACAAACCTAACTGATGGTAGTACCGCTTATGAATTTACGCCGGCCACCACAAGCACCGATCGTTTTAGTATAATCTTCCGCTCGGCTGGGACCACTACCGGTTTAGAAAATCCGAAGAACGAAAACATATTGGCTTATTGCAATACGAAAGGTCAAGTAACAATATCGTACAAAGCTACCAACAGCAATTCCCCTACTGCCTATATATTTAATGCAATAGGTCAATGCCTTACATGCCAAATACTGACAAGTAACATTACAGTTATCGACAAGGCATTAATACCGGGAGTTTATGTAGTCAGAGTAAATAACGTAACCCGCAAAGTAGTAGTTGAGTAAAAACAATTGAAAACAGTAGGTTCATTATTAACAAGAAAAAAAAGACACATTTATGAAAACATTAGATATAAGCAAAGACAAACGCACTTACCTGCCACCGGCGATAGAATGCATCGGATTAGACAACGAAATTTCGTTGGCACTGGAATCGGTTCCGGCATCGAATAATGGAGATGAAGTATACAATGCCCCTGATCATTTCAACAATGATCCATTCAAAGCCGGTCAGGGTTGAATAGAAACGCAACAGACTCAAAAAAGAGAATCTCCGGTTTGGAAATTCTCTTTTTTTTGTATGCACCCTGATACCTTAAGGCATTCCGACTATCGCGATTAGCCATAAACGCAAACAGCTCACTTACAACGCAAACGATTGCATTTAGAATAATACATTTTTTTAGCTATAAAAGCATTAATATAAAATTATCATTATATTTGCTGACTTAGAACTACAACCTATAAATTATTTACGATATGAAAAAAATTACATTTCACAATTTATTTTTTATCAAAACAAACTGGATATTCCTTTCATTTGTATTGGTTGGATTTCTATTAAGCCAACATGTATCTGCAAATGGTGGCTACGGTAGTTTTGGAGTTATTATTCAAAAAAATGGAGCATCAAAAACTCCTTATATAGTAAATTCAGGATTTAACAATGACAGCTTTTGTAGTTGGTACTCTCTAAATGGAGCTCAAACCTTCAATACATACAACTTTGGGGCTGTTTCATCATTAGTATTAAACGGATTAGCCATTGATGGTTGGACGAACAATTCAGATTTTGTATCAGGTCAAATTGAATATAGAATTTGGCTGCAAGGTGGTTCAAGACCGACTTCAGCAACCAGTACTTTTAATGTCGGAGGATATGGTTCAGCTTGCTCTGTCCAGGATGTTCAATGCACATCTGGAAATAATAGCGACCTAAAGGTCAATTTTTGCCATTCATAGTATAA
>JBLIZK010000204.1:0-5219 GCA_048859825.1 Paludibacter sp. | reverse complement strand
GGAGCAAAACCACCTTCGTCGCCTACAGCAGTACTCAAACCTTTATCGTGCAATACTTTTTTCAAAGCGTGGAAAACTTCAGCACCCATACGTAAACCTTCGCGGAATGATGTAGCACCTACTGGGCGAATCATAAATTCCTGGAATGCGATAGGAGCATCAGAGTGTGAACCACCGTTGATGATGTTCATCATTGGTACAGGTAATGTAAATGCGTTAGTACCACCAATATAACGATACAATGGCATACCAAGGTATTCGGCAGCTGCTTTTGCAGTTGCTAACGAAACACCAAGAATTGCATTAGCACCCAGGTTCGATTTTGTTTTTGTACCATCCAATGCAATCATGATTTTATCGATAGCACGTTGTTGTAAAGCGCTGATACCTACTAAAGCAGGAGCGATTACATCGTTTACGTTAGCAACAGCTTTTAAAACACCTTTGCCTAAGTAACGACCTTTATCGCCGTCGCGCAATTCGATAGCTTCGTTTTCGCCTGTTGATGCTCCCGATGGAACAGCAGCACGGCCAATAACTCCCGATTCGAGGATAACATCTACCTCAACAGTAGGATTACCGCGTGAGTCAAGCACTTCACGGGCAACAATTTTTTCAATTTTACTCATTTTTATTATACTATTTGGTTTAATAAATGCCTGTTAGTCAGCAAAATATTTTTCAATTATCCTATTTTGCTTTCGGAGTCTAAAAGTAATATTTTTTCTCCAAATAGCCGCATTTGTAAGCTGTATTTTGTTAATTTATTTTTTTTTGATAGTAAGTGTGTATCTTTGCAGCATAATAATACAAAAGGATGAAAGAATTAGAACAATTATTTCAGCAATTTACAGGCGAAAAGGTCGATAATTGCACTGAGTTATCGGCATCCGGCTCAAACCGCAGGTATTTCCGGTTGCATGGAGGGAAGGTGAGTCTGATTGGAGTGGAGGGAACCTCTTTGGAAGAGAACAATGCTTTTATTAAAATGGCTAAGCATTTCGAAAGTAAAGGATTGTCTGTACCTCGCTTTATAGCTCAATCGGTGGATGGTATGCATTATTTACAGGAGGACTTAGGCGATACTTTGCTTTTTGATTTTATTGCCGAAGGACGTAAAACAGGTGTTTTTTGTGAATCGGAGAAAGAAATGCTTCGCAAAACAATGCACTTGCTGCCTGAGGTTCAGATAAAGGGTGCTGAAGGTTTTGATTTTTCAGTTTGTTATCCGCAGCCGGAATTCAATGAGCGTTCAATTTTATGGGATTTGAACTATTTTAAATACTGTTTTTTGAAATCGACCGGAATTGAATTTCAGGAAAATAAACTGGAAGATGATTTTGCCCGTCTATCGGATATTCTTTTGCGTTCGGCTACCAATACTTTTATGTATCGCGATTTTCAGAGCCGGAATGTAATGGTAAAAGATGGTGAGCCTTATTTTATTGATTTTCAGGGTGGTCGTAAAGGGCCATTGTACTATGATGTAGCCTCGTTTTTGTGGCAGGCCAAGGCCAAATACAGCGACGAATTACGCAATGAATTACTTGATATTTACCTGGATTCGCTTGAAAAACATCAGCCGGTAGATAAATTGCTTTTTCGGGAGGAACTGAAGCACTTCGTATTGTTTAGAACTTTACAGGTGCTCGGTGCTTATGGGTTCAGAGGGTATTTTGAGAAAAAACCTCACTTCCTGCAAAGCATTCCGCATGCCATTCAAAATTTACGTGAAATTATTCGCGACGAACAAATAGAATATCCGTATTTGCTGCAAATTTTACGTGAAATGACGGAGTTGCAGCAATTCAGAGAGCTTGAAGTAAAGAAACCTTTGGTTGTAAAAGTGTATAGTTTTTCGTATAAAAAGGGTATTCCAAACGATGATTCAGGTAACGGGGGAGGATTTGTATTCGACTGTCGGGCGGTTAATAATCCGGGAAAATACGAACGCTATGCTCATGTAACGGGACTCGAATCGTCGGTTAAGCAATTCCTAGAGGACGATGGCGAAATACTCACTTTTTTGCAAAGTGCTTATAACATGGTTGATGCATCGGTAAAACGCTACAAGGATCGCGGCTTTACGAACTTAATGGTTTCATTTGGTTGCACCGGTGGACAGCACCGATCGGTTTATTCTGCTCAGAAAATGGCCGAGCACATTCATCATAAATTTGATGTGGAAGTTGTGTTGATTCACAGGGAACAAAATATTGAACAGCATTTCAAAATTCATAACTGATTGTATCAGTTGAATTATTTACAGCTAATAGTTGATAAAATGAGCGCTATTGCCTCATTTTTTCGGCTATTAGCTGCTTTTTTTGTAATTTTGCGCAAATTTTACCCGTTTACTGCGGGTCGGTATGAATTAATTATTGTAATGGGAATAAGTAAAACAATGATGCTTTCGTTTTAAAGTGAATCAGGAGTTGTATCAACTATCAATGATTAAAAATAAATTATTAAATACATGAATAAAATTGTTCGTAAGGAGAATTTCTCAGAAAAAGTCATTCTTTTCGAAGTGGAAGCTCCGCTTATTGCCAAATCGCGGCGTGCCGGTCATTTTGTAATGGTTAAAGTAGGAGCAAAGGGTGAGCGTATTCCGCTAACAATTGCCGATGCTGATACTCAAAAAGGTACAATTACTCTGGTGGTTCAAAAAATGGGTGTTTCGTCTACAAAATTCTGTAATCTTAACGTAGGCGACGAAATAACTGACTTAGTGGGACCACTCGGAAAGGCGACTCATATCGAAAACTTTGGTACAGTAGTTTGTGCCTGTGGAGGTGTTGGTACTGCTCCCATGTTGCCTATAGTGGCGGCATTGAAACAGGCTGGCAATAAGGTTATTACAATTCTGGCTGCACGTTCAAAGGATTTGATAATCCTTGAAGAACAAATTCGCAATCTTTCGGACGAAGTGATAGTAATGACCGATGATGGTTCGTACGGAAATAAAGGTTTGGTTACTAATGGTGTTGAGTCGGTAATTAATCGCGAAAAAGTGGATTTGTGTGTTACCATCGGACCCGCAATTATGATGAAATTTGTGAGTTTACTCACTAAAAAATATAATGTACCAACTGTTGCATCGTTAAATACAATTATGGTAGATGGAACAGGAATGTGTGGAGCTTGTCGCGTTTCGGTAGGTGGTAAAACGCGTTTTGTTTGTGTGGATGGACCAGAATTTGATGCGCATGAGGTGGATTTCGATGAAATGTTGATGCGTTTAGGCGGTTACAAAGACATAGAGCGTGAGGAAATGGAAAAAATGGAATGTGCCAGTGGTGCCCGTAGCTAAATGCTGTTTTTTTTGACAAAGAAATTATTATCCGGACTTTTTTTGAAACAATAAAATGAATCTTACTGAAGAGAGAAATCAGGAATGGCGTGTTGAATTGCGTAATGCCATGAAAGCCAAAGAACGTACTGACATTGCGCGTGTACACATGCCCGAACTTGATGCAGAATACCGTAGTCATAACAGAATTGAAGAAGTAAACCTCGGACTAACGCCTGAACTGGCCATGCAGGAAGCAAAACGCTGTCTGGATTGTGCCAATCCAACTTGTATGGAAGGCTGTCCCGTAGGAATTTATATTCCGAAATTTATAAAATATATTGAAAAAGGTGAGTTTTTACTGGCGGCAAAAACCTTAAAGGAAACATCGGCTTTGCCTGCTGTATGTGGACGTGTTTGTCCTCAGGAAAAGCAATGCGAATCGAAATGTGTGCACCTGAAAATGAAAAAGGAAGCGGTTGGCATAGGTTATCTAGAACGTTTTGCAGCCGATTATGAACGTGAAAGTGGCCAGATTTCTGTTCCTGAAATAGCCCCCGCGAAAGGAATAAAGATAGCAGTTGTAGGTTCGGGTCCGGCAGGATTATCGTTTGCCGGCGATATGGCTAAAATGGGATACGATGTAACTGTTTTTGAAGCTTTACACGAAATTGGTGGTGTGTTGAAATACGGAATTCCTGAATTTCGCTTGCCGAATGCCATTGTGGATGTGGAGATTGATAACCTGCGCGCAATGGGTGTTAAATTTATCAACAACTGTATTATTGGTAAAACAATTACGATACAAGAGTTGGAAGAGGATGGCTTTAAAGGTGTTTTTGTAGGAAGTGGTGCCGGTTTACCACGCTTTATGAATATAAAGGGTGAAAATTATGTGGGTGTCATGTCGTCGAACGAATACCTGACCCGGGTAAACCTGATGGATGCCGCGAGCGAAGATTCGGACACACCGGTATTTATGGGCAAAAAGGTTGCCGTCATTGGCGGAGGAAATACCGCTATGGATTCCGTTCGCACGGCTCGTAGACTGGGTGCTGAACGTGCAATGATTGTCTATCGTCGGTCGGAAGAAGAAATGCCTGCCCGCCTCGAAGAAGTAAAGCATGCCAAGGAAGAGAATATCGATTTTATGACATTGCGCAATCCGATTGAATTTATTGGCAATGAACAGGGACGCGTTACTCATATGGTGCTTCAGGTAATGGAACTTGGTGAACCGGATGCCTCAGGGCGTCGTTCTCCAATTGAAGTGCCCGGTAAAACCGAAACCATTGAAGTGGATGAAGTGGTTGTAAGTGTTGGTGTGTCGCCTAATCCGCTTATTCCGCAGTCAGTGGAAGGGTTACAGGTTACTAAATGGGGAACTATTGTGGTAAATAACGATACAATGCAGTCGGATATTCCACTGATTTTTGCCGGTGGCGATATTGTTAGAGGTGGTGCTACAGTTATATTAGCCATGGGCGATGGCAGAAAAGCGGCTGCTTCAATGGACAAATGGCTGATGACAAAATAATTTTTATTGCTGATAATGCGTGTATTTAAATATATATATTCGATATTATTTCTTTTTATCATTGTAAATACTTCCAATGGTCAGGGGCACGAACCTCCACGTTTGGTAGTGGGCATAATGGTGGATGGGTTGCAACAGAAACATCTGGATATGTTATGGGCGTATTTTGACCCATCCGGATTTAAAAAAATAATGAGTGGTACGCGTTGCCGCAATGTGAGTTATAATATTGTATCAGCCGGAAAAACATCGGATGTGGCCACCATTATGACGGGTTCAATTCCTTTTTATCATGGCATTACCGGCGATTATGTATTGAATAAATCTACCGCCAAACCCCGTCAGCCCATTTACGATGAACAGGAAATAGGCATAGGCACGAAGGAAACC
>JBLIZK010000203.1:0-3700 GCA_048859825.1 Paludibacter sp. | reverse complement strand
TCCGATCTCGTCAATATTCATTGACGGAGATGAGCCAAACACATGCATATACATACCCGCACCATATTGCTGATGCCAGAAATAGGAAGCTGAAGCTCCTATATCGAGACCAGACTTTAGTCGACGGTAATAACTATCCACTACGGAATTGCCTGTTTTGCTAATTGCAGCCAGCTGATATCCCCAACCTAAGTCGAACGACAGACGTAGTGGTTTGTATTTCACTTTAAGTGTTTCGACGGAAACTTGCTCTTGCGGTAAAACTGAATTATTATCAACGGAATCCTCAGTCAATCCTACACTATCAACAGAAACAACGGTATCTTCAATTTTTAAGACATCGGCTAATATTTGATGACAAGTACTTCCCCAAATACTTGGATATTTGTGGTCAATAATTTGAATGGCATCGCCACCCATTTTACGAGCCTCGCTTACAGCCTGACCAATCACAACAGGATAGCTACAATTCACGGTAAAACCTGAATCAATAATCTTAACTCTTCCAACAGTTACTGTGTTTACCGGGACTTTTTGTCCTTCTTCGAATACCTGAATCTCATGATTATTGTCCAATTGAGGGTATTCTTTTAGTTTTATTGTTTTAATTACTGTATTACAACTTGCTAATGTAATGAGCAAAAACATCACCAATAAGCTGTTAAGATTTAGTTTCATATTCGGGATTTCAAGTGATTTGTTTAACTTGACTACAAAGTTAATAATTTTCACAATTACCAAAATTATTTTTCCATTAAATTATTATACAACTGGCTAATAGGAAGAATAGCTATTGACCGGAATAAAAATATGAATGCGGTGTAGAAAATCCCGGAGCGGGAATAGTTTTATTTTCTGATAATGAATTTCTGACCACCAGCAATGTAAATACCGCCTTTAAGATGCAAATAAATATCCGACAGTTTTTTTGTCGTCAGGTATTGACCTCTGAGGTTATATACGGCAATTTTTGAGTAAACTGCACTGCATTCGTAAGCCCCATCCGGAAGAAACACCAAGACAAGCACCTGTATTTTGTGCATTTTTATCGGCCAATGGAACACTTACAGCATTGAATTTTGCGGTTGTTCCGTATGCAAAGGTAGCCGTGAATGTTGAATTTGAAGCCACTATACTTTTATTATTCCATCCGGTCAGATTATACGCATAAGCGCTTGAATAACCCAGCCCGGCCCATTTGTTAACAGCGGCTGAGTTAAGCGTTCCGCTTGTATTGTAAGTAACCGGGGAATCGTCGAAACCCGGATTATTGAGTACAAGTGCAGTAATGTCCAGCGTTGGTTCCTGAGGTGCCGGTGAGTTTTTTGTACGGAAAACCCCATCGACCAATGTTACCAGAATACGACTATTGGCCGGAACATTCACTGTATCAGTGTATTGCTGTCCGTTAGCCAGAATACGAAGCCCGATGCTAACATCGCTCGCTTCATTGTTTGTCAGAAATGCACTTATGGAGTCGATAGCCTGTTGTGCCAGAATATTGCCGGAGATTACAAATACACGCAATGAATTGCCAACGCTTCGCGACTTATTCAGCTGAAAAAGAGCTGTGGATTTTCCGTTCAGAATCTGAGTGGGCACCGAAAACACAGGAGCACCTTCGGGAAAGGAAATGGCTTTCATGCTAGCCGAATTAGTTCCTGCAAAATTACTTACCAGCATATATCTGATACTATCCGGGTCTGAACAAATAAGCCCGTTCCACCCTTCGGGAAGCGAATCCCTGAGTGCAATGACTTTGGCGGCCATGCTTTCGGTAAGCGTAGCACTTACAGAACTGTAATAAACAAGCTGACGGGCATCAACAACAGAAGCACTTGTTACAGCCCGGCTTGCGGTACTGTAAAACGGATAGAATTTCGATGTAAATATTGAATTGTTGTTCGCACGGTCGGCAAAAGCCATTGACGAGCTTTGGGGTGTAACCATACCAATCTGATTATCAATATTAGCCCACGAAGTAGTAAAAAGAGCCGGGGTTGAACCATCAGTTTGATGGCGACCATTCTGATGATAAATTGTACGTTTCAGTTTAGTAAACTCATCGGTACTTACGGCAAGTAAGCCTCCGCGTGCTCCTGTAATAGTCACTGCCGCATTAGCTTTCACATAATCAATGTACATGAGTGCATTTCCGGGAGTGGAATACAACGCGAAATTATTGGTAAGCGAAGCATCGTTGGTATTGATTACTCCATTCATGGTATAGCTATTTCCCTGTAAATTATAAACACCACTTACAACAGGAGTAGCATTCGTAGCTTTTCCACTCACGGTATACCATCCAAGAATATTTCCGGTATTGTTTTGCTTGAAAGGTACAACTATCTTATTTTTATCAATGCTGTTTGGCGCAAAATACCCTGTATAGCTACTAATGCCCGTACTCCACGAAAAAGTACTAAAACGATGTTCGGTATTGGCACGTACTATATTTTGTGATGAAAAGACCTTTGCATCGGCATGTTTTAATCTGAAGCTATTCCACGACGATGGAGTTAAATCATCAGTAGATGCTATGTGATGCATGAGCCATGTCATCATTACACGATGTGCCTGTACTCCCATACGTCGGGCACCGGCATCGGGTCGAAGCAGCCAACTACCGTCTGTTGTAGTGGTTTGTCGCGCCTTGATTTGTTTAAAAGCCCGGTTTTCGAGCATCAGAGCATTGGAATCGCGCAGAAAACAGGCCATTGTGGCATAAGATGCTATTTGATCGTATAAAAACAGACTCCAGTCATTGCCATTAGGCATAGCCAGTTCACCATCGGCCAAAGCCAAATGATTAAGCACCTTATTCATAACCTGCTGGTTGTTGTGCATCAGCGTATTGGTTTTCCAGGTCTCAGTTCCATTTAACCCATTCTGAAATAATTTGAGAGTGAGAAAACTTTCGCCAAGTTCCTGAATAACCACATTTTGATACGAAGTATGAAAATAATTATGGTTCTGTAGCGTATAATCGTCGAACAGATTTTTGCCAACATAAAGCTGTTTAATCGTTTTATTGTTGTAATCGGGGTCGGCAATTGTTTGATTAGTAGCATCGTCAATATGCGAGTAACAATTAACGGCAAATATCCGAAGTCGTTCATACCATTGCGGAGCTAAAACATCGGTAGGGTAAAGTCCCAGCGCGCAGGCAAGTATATTGGTTTCCCAGCCATTTTCTTCGGCTTTAGAATCGCCCGCAAAACCGGTAGGTATGGTACGTGTAAGTTCGTAGTTACACTCGGCTTTTACAAGAGCATAAACATATTGTTTTTGAGCAATCGTGAGTGAGTCGTATTGAAAAAACGCCGAATAGGCCACCGACATTGCCCACAACGAGCTTTCCCAAACATTATCAGTAGAACTTACGGAGCCCCAATAATTATTTCCGGTAGTAAGTTTTAGTTTATTGGCTTTGTGAGTAGAATAAGCATAAGCCAGACTTTTTCGGGCCATAGAATTAATATCTGACCAACTTACACCAGCAGGAAGGGTTACTTTTCCCTGACCGTATTTATATAAAAAAGCACAAATCATCGACAAATCCGCATTCGGTCTTACTCCCTGCTCATTGCTGCCTCCGGAGTTTTCGCCCTTAAAATAACCCAATGGTTCACCTATGCTATTCGTTTCGCTGATAGTCTGAAAATCAGCTTTAACATACACCATAAAGTTGGCCAACATT
>JBLIZK010000202.1:0-6936 GCA_048859825.1 Paludibacter sp. | reverse complement strand
AACAATTCTCTTCATAACAATTCAACTGAAATTATACTTTACATTTTGTATAATAATACATTTATCGGAAAAATGACAAAATATTATTTCAAAATTGTTATAATAACAGATGTGTTGATAAAAAAGTTTTACAAAAAGTGTGGTTTAAGTAAAAAAACAGTAAGTTTCCTATTTAATTACAGCATTAATCATTGCCCAAAGTTCATCATCGAAGCCCGATACAGCAAAGGATGGATTGAGAGGATCTGAAGCATCACCCATACGTACCACTACCATTTTTAGCGATGGAACTACATACACACGCTGATCCTCAGCCCCCATTGCTGCAAACATATCGGCCGGAGCATTGGGAACCAATGAGCCAGAATACACTATTTGACCACCCGGAATCATAAACGAACTTTTTCCATTCAGCCAGCACAGATAACCATACGAAGGATTAATGGTTTGAGAAGAGCTGTGCAGGGCAGTAAAAAAATCACTGTTAACAATCTGGTTGCCATTCCATTTACCATTGTTTAAAGCCAGCAAGCCAAAACGCGCCATACTTCGGGTGGAACTATGATATATGGTAAAGATTGGACCAAAATTCCAGAATCCATCCATGCCAATTTTATTTTTCAACCTACTTTTAAAATAGTCTTCAAAGGGCTGTCCGGTGGTTTCGGCCACCACATCGGTAAGCTTCTGAAATACATTGGCATACGACCAGCGTGTGCCGGCATCGGCCATATATGTCAGGTTAGGGCGTATTACAAGATTGCTGCTATCGTTCAGCCCCGATGTCATGGTAAGCAAATGCCGTACTGTAATTAAACCTTCTTTGGCTAAAGTTTCGGTTGTCCAGCCCCAACCAATATAGTTCGACACTTTAGCATTTATATTCAGGTAACCTTCCTGTTCGGCAATTCCGGTAGTGCTTGCAACCAATGTTTTACCGGCACTGTTCCACTGCCAGCTGTCGGTACTTGTATGGCCATTGTAATAATTTTCCATTACAATACGTCCGTTTACCAATATCATAAATGATTTGGAATGTTTTTGAGCCAGATAAGTATTCAATGCTGCTATTTTATCGGTATTCCAACCCAGTTTGGCCGGACTTATCCGCTCCCAAATTGTATCAGTAGTGGATGGAAAATACATTTTATCGGTACTTTGTGGCTCGTTATCCGATGTACAGCTTATCCACATTAAAGCAATACTTGTAATTATCAGTATTTTTTTCATTTGCTTAAAACTTGTTTTTGTATTGTCCTGAAATATCCTATTTTCTCTTTTTGCTAATATGACCATCAACAACCGGAATGGTTTAAAGTTGACACTAAATTGTTTTTATGTATAAGCCTATAGATAAACTCTACAAAACTAATGTATTGGTGGATATGTTTTATTTACAAATTAATAAAAAACAATTTCTCAGTTAAACATTTAATAATTACTCATATGAAATTCGAACTTCCGGTTCTGCCTTACGAGGTGAACGCATTAGAGCCCGTAATCGGGAAACAAACAGTTGAATTGCATTATGGCAAACACTATCAGACTTATTTAACAAATCTGAATAACCTGGTACCGGGAACTAAATATGAAAATATGGAGCTTGTTGATATTGTAAAACAAAGCGAAGGCCCTGTTTTCAACAATGCCGGTCAGGCATTAAATCATTTTATTTATTTCTTATCATTCTCGCCCAATGGCGGTGGTGAACCTTCGGGTAAGTTAGCCGAAGCCATCAAAGCACAATATGGCGATTTTGAGAACTTTAAAAAGGAATTCAATGCTGCCGCAGTGTCGGTATTTGGGTCGGGATGGGCCTGGTTGGCTAAAGACGCTTCGGGAAAACTTTACATCGAAAAAGAACCAAACGGCAGCAACCCGGTGGTGAAAGGCCTTGAGCCTCTGCTTGGCTTCGACGTGTGGGAACATGCCTATTACCTCGATTATCAGAACCGACGTGCCGACCATGTAAATGCATTGTGGAGTATTGTGGATTGGAAAGCGGTAGAAAGCCGCTATTAAAACAGTTTTTTTAAGGAGCTATAATTAGATTGCAAAGTCCGGTAGAGTGAAACCACTTTACCGGATTTTTCGTTTCAAATAATCAGGTGATAATTTGAATAATTCCCTATTTTTGTCGTTCTTTGTTTATCAAATAAGATGGAGAATTATTTTCGGGATTATTTATAAACATCCATCTTTTAATTTAAACTACAAACAGCTAAACTCAATGATAATTCTACTTTCGCCGGCTAAAATACAAAACTTCAAACCACAAAACACGACACAGGAATACTCAGAACCTCATTTTATGGCCGATGCCGAAAAACTGGTTCAACTAATGAGAGCACTATCGCCGTCGGAAATAAGCCGGCTTCTGGATATTAATTCAAAACTCACCGAATTAAATTTTGAACGCTACTTTAACTGGCACACTCCTTTTACCTGCGAAAATGCCAAGCAAGCTGCTCTGGTGTTCGATGGTGAAGTATTTCGCGGACTACAGGCCACCGATTTCAGTTCCGATGACTTTGCGTTTGCCCAACAACATCTCGTAATTCTATCAGGCTTATACGGGGCTTTACGTCCGCTGGACCTTATACAACCCTATCGCCTCGAAATAAGCTCGGCCCTGGCCAATAAAAAAGGGAAAGACCTATACGCTTACTGGAAAAAACCACTGACCGATTTTGTTCTTTCGGAACTAAAAAACACGGGAAATAATACTATTATCAATCTGGCTTCAACCGAGTATTACAAAGCGCTCGATTTGAAAAATAAAAGGATAAAGGTGGTGGATGTGGAATTTTTGGAATATAAAAATGACCAACTGAAGCCCATTGTTATTTACACCAAAAAGGCTCGTGGAATGATGGCACGATTTCTGATTAAAAACAGAATTGAAAATGAGGCCGACATGAAAGCTTTTGCCGATGCAGGTTATTGGTATAGCCCTCAGCAGTCTACTGAAACGAAATATGTATTTGTACGCTAATTAAAACCAACTTATATGTTTACGAAACTATCGATCTTACGAAAACAGTACCCGACCGTTCTTTTTATTTTTGTAACATTGCTGATTCTGGGTGTCGGCATTGTTTGGGCACAACAACAAAAAACACCATCGTTGGCTAAACGCTGGCAAAATGTGGAAGAATTTGCTGAGAAACAATTGCCCGAATCAGCTTTGAAAGAGTTGGATGAAATTATCCGCCAAACAGCCACCGAAAACAACAAAGTGGAGTATATAAAAGCGCAACTGTATAAAATGCGCTTTACACTCGAAAAAGATCCCGAAAAAGCACCTCAACTAATAGCTGAATTCGAAAAACTGACTGAACAAACCAATACTGTGGCCGACAAAGCCCTGATGCAGTCCATGTTGGCCGAAATGTATACACGCTTTTACCAAAGCAATGCATGGAACATAAATAAACGCTCGCAAGTGGCTGGTGCAACTCCAACCGATTTAAACGAGTGGACTAAAAATCATTTCAGCAATAAAATATTTACGCTGCTCCGCTTATCAGTAAGCAACGATAAAATTCTGAAAGCAACTCCTATTCTGAATTATGAAGCATTGCTTGTAAAAGGCGATGATAGTCGCAACTTCCGCCCTACCCTTTTCGATTTTCTGAGTTACCGGAAACTGGCATTGCTCGATGAACTAAAACAACCGGGTGAAGATGTAAAACTTCCGTCCGATTCTCTCTTGTTTGAATCGGCAACTGCATTCGCAGCATTGAATATCGACAGTGTTTTCACATCGACAATTGAGTACCAAGAACTACTCACTTACCAACAGTTATTGACCTTTCATTCCGGCGATGTCAACCCTCAAACCTATCTGAACAACGATATTGACCGTTTAAACTTTGTGCGTAGTATTACAAATAACGATAATCTGTACATCAAGGCGCTGGAACAACTCGAATCGAAATACGCAGACAATGAATTAATTGTGGAAGTGATTTTTGCACGTGCCAGCTTTTATTTTCAACAATTGGGTGAAAGCAAGGCCTCCAAAACGAAAAAAGACATTGCCCAAATGTGTCAAAAGGCCATCAGTACTTTTCCGGCATACAAACGCATTGGACTATTGAAAAATCTGTTGACACAAATTCAGGAAAAAACGCTTTCGGTAACCAATCAGGCCATTGTAAAACCCAACAACAGCATTGATTTAAAGGTAGTTTCAGCCAATATATTCAATCTGAAAATTGAAACCTACCGCGTAAATGCAACTGCCCGCGAGTATTATTTGTATAAGCAAAACAATAATGGATACGGTAAAATTTATCCGAACCGTACGCTAATCAACTCCAAAACGGTGCATCTCACCCGAAATGACCAATACTTACCCGTTGATACTACATTAAATATTCCTACCAATGGTTTTGGCTTATACGAAGTAGTTGTGGCCGATGCCGATCAATCTGAAAAGCCTGAACGTGCCATCAGCAACTATACTGTAACCAATTTAGGGCATATGTTGCGCTGCATCAATCCGGGCGAACAGCAAATATATGCTATCGATCGCTGGAGTGGACAACTTTTGAAAAATGTAAGTTTGCGTAGTTATCAGTTGAAATGGGAAGGTAATAATTACAATCTTGTTCCCGGAAAAACAGCAAAAACGGATAAAAACGGCTTCAGCTTGCTTGGTTTTACTGATAGATACTACGACAACAGGATTTTGTTCTTTGAAAACAACAACGACCGCTTTTATTCAGCGGCTACCTACTCGTATTATCAGAACCAACATAATACCGTGAACAATAAACCGCTAATGCAATTATTTACTGACAGAGCATTGTACCGTCCGGGGCAAACAGTTTATTTCAAAGGGATTTCCTATTTCAGGAACGCACAAAACAACTCGGTAGAAGCAAATGAAGCTTACGAAGTGAATTTATTCAATGCCAACAACGAAAAAATCAGTACGGTACAATTAAAAACCAACACTTTCGGATCGTTTTCAGGGCAATTTATATTACCCTCAGCTGGTCTGAACGGTGCTTATACCATCAAAGCCGGCAATAAATGGCATACTATTTATGTGGAAGAATACAAACGCCCCGGTTTTGAAGTTAACATCGAGAAACCTAAAAAAGAGTTAGGTTTTAACGAAACTGTAACGGTGCAGGGTGAGGCCAAAGCCCTTGCCGGCTATGCTGTTGCCAATGCACAGGTGAAGTACCGTATTACAAGAGCTTCGCACAACTATTGTTGGTGGTGGCAAACACCCGAAGTTCAGGTTTCGGCCGGTGAGCTTCAAACCGACGAAGCAGGAAAATTCAACATCTCTTTCAAAGCCGAAAAACCACAAAACGCTTCCAACGACTGGCGCGGTAGCATTTATACTTATACCATAAGTACCGACATTACCGACACCAAAGGCGAAACCCAACAGGGCGAACAAACAGTATCGGTGGGCGATAAATCTCTGTTTATTTTATGCACCGTGCCCGATAAAGTAAACAAAGTGCAGGGATTAAAAGCGGATGTGTATACCGAAACCATTAACGGTGAAAAACTGAATTCTGTTATTGAATATACTTTATACAGTGTACAAAACAATGATTATTACATTGCTAACAGTGTTTCAGGCACTCTTTCGGCGAAAGTAGTAAACGGTAAATTCAACAGTGCCGACAAAAACCTCGTATTGGAAACCCTGAAGCTGAAATCGGGTCAATATCGGTTGGTACTCACTACAAAAGATAGTTTTGGTAGGGAAGTTAAAACCGAAAACGACTTTGTGCTTTATTCAAACGACGATAAACGTCCGCCGGTTAAAACCTATACCTGGTTGCAAGCCGAAAATACAGAACCCTCGGTGGGCGAAAAAACCATTGTTCACTTTGGCACATCAACACTCAATACACCTGTGTTGTATGAACTTATGCAGGGAAATAAGCTGATTGAAAGCAGGTGGATTACTTTCAATAACGAAATGAAGGACTTCAGTACTATTTATAAACAGGAATACGGTGCCGGCTATATTATGCAATTCAGTTTTATGAAAGATGGCGATTTACATACCGAACATGTTATTATCAGTCGTAAAAAAGAGCAGAAGCAGCTGACTCCAACCCTTAGCGTATTCCGAAACAAACTACAACCCGGCGAAAAAGCCGAATGGACCATAAGCATTCCCGAAAGTGCGAACCCGAAAAAGGCAGCAGAATTGTTAATAGGTATGTACGATGCTTCACTCGACGCTATTCGTCCGCACAGCTGGTCGTTTAGTCCGGTTTATACACCAACAATAGCCAATTCACCCATGTGGACATCAATTACAAAGGAATTCAATTCTGGACAATTGCAATTTCCCGGCAGCTATGCCGAAACATCGGAGTTTAAATACGATGCACTAAACTGGTTTGGAGTAAGCCTGTCGCCCTTGGTGAGCGATATGCTTATGGGCAAAGTTCCTGGCATACGAATTCGGGGAGCTGGACGTACAAAACTAAACGAAATGGCAGTAGAAGATAGTGATGTAATAAGCTCCAAACAAATGGCAGTGGCTCCTCCTTCATTAGTTCCGGATGTAGTGGAAGAAATTAAAGTAATTGATAATACCCCAAAGCCCGAAATAAAAATCCGGACCAATTTCAACGAAACAGCATTCCTCTATCCGCAATTGCTTACCGACGAAAAAGGGCTGGTAAAAGTAAGTTTTACGGCTCCTGAAAGTCTTACACGCTGGAATATTAAAATGCTGGCGCATACTGCCGATTTATTCAGCGGTTATGCCGAATCGCAATTGGTTACACAAAAAGAATTGATGGTGCAAATGAATCTGCCCCGTTTTGTTCGTCGTTCGGATAGTTTATTATTAGCAGCTTCGGTGGTACAGTTATCCGATAAAATGATTGATAATTGTACAGTTGAGTTAGAAGTAACTGACCCATTGACAAATAAAACAGTTTT
>JBLIZK010000201.1:0-18339 GCA_048859825.1 Paludibacter sp. | reverse complement strand
TTCTACTTTTTGGTGTAATTTGCATATCGTGGTCGGCCATACTTGTGAAATTAGCTGATGTGGATGGTGTTAGTTCCGCATTTTACCGCATGTTTTTTGGTACTTTAGGCATACTTCCTGTTTGGGCCTATTTTTACAAACCAATAAACGATAAAAAAGGAGTAATAATTGCTATTATTTGCGGTATATTGTTTGCATCCGATATCGCATTTTGGAATACCTCTATTTTGCTATCAAAGGCTTCAGTATCCACCTTATTAGCCAATTTAGCTCCGATTTGGGTAGGTATTGGAGCATTCGCTTTTCATAAAGACAAGCCGGATAAACTGTTTTGGGCAGGCACGCTGATAGCAATTACCGGCGTAACCATTATTGTTGGCATTAATATTTTCACTGAAATATCGCTCAGTAAAGGCAATCTGCTCTCCATTATTGCCAGTATTTTTTATGGAGCCTACATTCTTATTACAAAATACGGACGGAAAGGGCTCGACACCTTTAGTTTTACATCTATCTCCATGATTTCGAGCACTATAATGTTAGGCATTATAAGTTTATTTACGGGAGCAAAGCTTAGTGGTTTCGCAACGGATTCATGGATATACCTAATAGTGTTAGGCCTTATCCCTCAGGTAGCCGGCTGGCTGGCCATTAATCAATCATTGGGCCATATTAAACCAACTACAGCATCGGTCACACTGCTAAGTCAGTCCGTTTTTACAGCTTTATTTGCCCTGCCGGTACTGGGCGAAACACTTAGTATAAACGAAGCATGGGGAGCTGTATTGGTATTAGCAGGGATTTATCTGGTTAACCGCTCAAAATAAAACGACATAAAAAACGGAGCGTAACTGCAAATAAGCAACCGCTCCGTTTTTTTTGCGAGTTCCCTGATTTTATTTTTTATCCAAATCAACACATGCTTTGTAAATATTTTCCACCAACTGTGGCAATACAGCCTTTGGTACAGCAGAAAAGGCCAGACGCACTACATTGCCCAACACAATAACCCCTGTACTGTATTTTTCGAGCAAATGCTTACGAACTTCTTCGGCCACAATTCCTTTTTTGGGTTGCACACACATAAAATAACCCGAATTAAATGGCAGAGGCTCAAAGTATTCTGCATATTCCGGTTTTGCTAATTCCACTTTCAATACATCGTAACGGCTTTTCAGAATATCAAATTTTTCCTTCTTTGAAGCTTCGTATGTTGACGCCGAGTAAACCATATGAAGTAGTGACTGTGACAACTGACTGATATTGGAAATATTACCACGAACTGCTCCGGCAGTTTTGTTTTCGAGCGCCTCATAAAGCTCAGCCGTACCACCTTTAATGGCATAACTGATAAAACCTACACGAAAGCCCCAAACGTAATCTTCTTTGGTAGGACCATCAAGCTTCACAGCCAATACATTTTCTGAAAGATTAGCCAGTTTTGTAAAAATTGACTCGGTAAATACACCATCTTCATATACAAGTCCGAAATAAGCATCGTCTATTAAAACCACTACTTTTTTACCTTTATCGGCCACTTTTTTAATTTCGGCTACAATTGCCTCAATTTCGCCCACTAAAGGAGTATAACCAGCAGGATTATTTGGGAAATTCAACAGAGTAATTATTTTCTCACCCTGTATTTCATTTAGTTTTTTCGAAAAATCGGCTACATTAAAACCTCCGTCTGCAAACAATTCGAATGTACTAACTTTAGCACCATAATTGTTTTCAAAAATCAGGTTGTAGTTTTCCCAATAATGATTAGACAAAAGCACTGTATCGCCCTCGTTAGCAAACATATAACCAGCCATACTAATACCGTGAGTTAAACCATTTGTTGCTACCGGGTTACTTATGATAGTATCGGCCAACGATGGATTTTTACGATAAATACCTGATTTCCAGATTGAACGAAACTCCGGCTTTCCAAAACTGGGTGCATATGGGAAAATATTGGCTGTCGGGATATTGAGCAAACCATCAAATTCGGGTAGGTGCATTGATGTACCATTATCTTCCACTGCTTCGCCGATTGTTGCATTAATTTGTTTGCCTTTGGCCTGAGCCGACTGAGCAAGAATACCTAATTTTGGGAAAAAGATATTTTTTCCACGTTCCGAAAGCATAGCATATACCGACGGATTAATTTGTTGAATAATGTTGTTAAGTCCAATTGCCTGTGCGTCCATGATATAGTTTTTTAGTATTATTTGCAAAATTAATGTAACTTATTCATCTGACAGAATGAAAACGAATAAATCGGCTGCAAAATTACAAATTAATTTATTAAGTTGTACTTAATAAATGAAGTTTTTCTGCATTTTATATTGAATGTAAAAATATAAAACAAAATTGCATTTCCCAATAGAAAATTAAGAGAATCAAAGAATATAATTTCCTCGGATTATTTATTACATAAACTCATTTTTTGTAGCATTAAATACTACATATAACATTGATTTTTAAAGTATTCCTAATTATTTAAGTTCAAAAAAACAGAATAATACAATTTCAGCTATATTTGTAATTATAAGCGCAAAAGGAACTTTCTTCAGGTAAAATCATCCCATTTATGAATCTTAAAAAAATCACAAAATCGAGACTTATTGTGGAGCTTGAGTCATTACGTAGTGAAGTAGAACAGCTACGTTTACAATCGAACCCGATTATAAATACAGAGATAAAATTAATTGAGGAATTAAGACAAAGCAACGAACGATACAAAAATTTATTGGAAAATATTAGCGAAGTAATTTTTGATATCGACAAAGATGGCACAGTGAAGTACGTCAGTAAGGCGGTAGAACGTATTACAGGTTTCAAATCTGAACAGCTAATTGGAAAACAATATGGTTCACTTATTAATTTAACCGACAAAGAACTACAAGAAAGACAAACTGCACTACAACACAACAAAACCAGCCAACGTGAAATAAAACTTAAGGATGCAAATGGTAATGAACGATGGTATCAGTTTTCAACAAATGCTATTTTTAAAAATGAGGAATTTATAGGCGCAACCGGATTAATGACCGATATTAGCGTAAGGAAAGAAGCCGAGGAAAAATTACGTACCAGCAAAGAGCGCTATCGACATATTTTCGAAACCGTACAGGACGCTTACTTTGAAGTAACCCCTGAAGGATTAATTCTGGACATAAGCCCATCAATATATCAAATATCAGATGAACAATATACACGCGAAGAGTTGGTAGGGAAACCAATCTTACAATATTATTATAATACTAAAGAAAGAGAAGTATTAATTGAAAATCTTTATCGTGAGGGAAAAGTAATCGACTATGAACTCACTTTTATCAACAAAAATGGTTCATTGGTGCCTGTTTCCGTTTCGTCGACACTATTAAGTGACAACCAAGGAACACCCACAAAAATAACAGGAAGCATACGCAATATATCTCAACGAAAAAAAAATGAGGTCCTTCTACGCAAATTATCAAGAGCAGTAGAACAAAGCCCGGTAAGCATAGTAATAACCGACCTCACAGGTAATATTGAATATGCAAACCCAAAAGCAATTGAATCCACAGGCTATTCAAAAGAAGAACTAATTGGACAAAACCCTCGTGTTTTGAAATCCGGAGAAACTTCGCTCGAAAGCTATAGTGAAATGTGGGAGTCCATCTCGAAAGGCAAAATATGGAAAGGCTATTTTAAAAACAAAAAGAAAAATGGTGAAAAGTATGTTGAACGCTCAACCATAGCCCCGGTAATTGACGACAATGGAAATCTCACAAATTATATTGCTTTAAAAGAAGACATTACCACCCAGATAAAAGCCGAGGAAGATGCTATTTTATTCAGAAGCATAGCAGAAAAAGCCAATTACGGCACTGCAATTACCGACATGGAAGGAAAAATTGTTTTTGTAAACGAAACAATGGCAAAAATGCACGGCCTTACCCTAAACGATTTAATTGACAAAAAACTATCGGTATTTCATAATCAGGAACAAATTGACAGTGTTATAGAATTACTGCATGAATTGGTTGAAAAAGGATCATTCGATTCGCGCGAAGTATGGCATTATCATAAATCAGGGTTTAGTTTCCCTACTCTGATGACTGCAAATACAATATACAAGGAAAATGGCTTTCCGTTATATTTCTCGGCAACCGCAGTAGATATAACTGAAATGAAAGCGGCCGAAAGCGCACTCAGAAAAAGTGAACAAAAACTGAATTACGCGCAGCAAATGGTAAAAATGGGAAACTGGGAAATTGAATTTGATACGGATAAAAATTATTGGTCTGATAATTACTTTCGTATTTTTGGTATGACACCTCAACAGGATGGTGTTCAGGCTGAAAATTTCACAAAAATGATTCACCCAGATGATATAAGCACTTACAACGAGATGCTTATCAAAAGTAAAAAGCAGCAGCTTTCAATATCCAAAGATATCAGACTAATAATGCCTGATGGTAGTTTGAAATGGATAAGCTATCATGTAAGGCCAACAATTGAAAACAAAAGGGTGAAGGGACTCAACGGAGTAATTCTGGATATCACAGAAACGAAATACAGAAACGAAGAATTAGCCCGATTATCTCAGGCAGTAACCCAAAGCCCAGTAGCTGTTTTAATTACAGATACAGACGGTAATATGGAGTTTGCCAACCCTGCATTTGAAAAAATAAGCGGATACACCTTTGCTGAGCTTTACGGAAAACACACCCACATATTAAAATCAGGATTGAACGAGAAGCCAACCTACGTAAAACTCTGGGAAACAATAACAAAGGGTGAAAAATGGCAAACAGAGTGGATTAATAAGCGAAAAAATGGTGAATTATATTGGGAACAAATCACAATTTCACCCATTGTAAATGAAAAAGGTAAAACTACCAACTTTTTAGCGCTGAAACAAGATATTTCTGAACGCAAAAAATTTGAAGAAGAAATACTGGAACTAAACACAAACCTCGAGAAAAAAGTTGCCGAAAGAACTGTAGAACTGGAAGATTCGAACAAAACATTAGTCGCTGAAATATCCGACCGTAAAAAAGCAGAAGAATTATTGCTTTGGAACAAGTCTTTGCTTGAGATGATGTCAAATTCATCGCCTTTAGGATTCTTAGTGGTTGACAACCGCACCGACGAAATACTATATTTCAACAACCGTTTTTGTGAAATTTGGGAAATTGAACATTTACAGGAGAGAATGCATAAGGGCGAGTTGAAAAATAACGATATTATCCCATATTGCACACCTGTCTTGGTCGATGTAAAAGCCTTCGCTGCTGCCTGTACACCACTGCAGGACGAAAACAATGCCATCGTATTATCCGACGAAATTCCATTTATCAATAACCGAACTATTCATAGATACACTACGCAAATAAGAGGCGCAAACAACCGCTACTTTGGTAGATTTTACATATTTGAAGATGTAACCGATATAAAAAACCACGAACAGGAATTAAACAATGCCCGTAGGGAAGCTGAAATTGCCAATATTGCAAAAAGTGAATTCCTTTCACGTATGAGTCACGAATTGCGCACACCACTCAATTCAATTCTGGGATTCACTCAGTTACTGGAAATGAGTGAACCCAATTTAATTCAACAAAAAGGAATAAAGCATATACTCCAAAGCGGACGTCACCTGTTGAATCTTATTAATGAAGTTCTCGATATTTCGCGCATTGAATCAGGGAAAATTCATATTGTCCCTGAAACAGTAGTATTAAAACCATTAATCAATGAAATGCTTGATGTTATCAGGCCTCTAGCTCAAAACAGAAACATCACTATCCCTACGTGCAATATACCTGATTATTTATGTGTTACAGCCGACAATCAGCGTTTAAAACAGGTATTGCTTAATTTGCTTAACAATGCAGTAAAATACAACAAAGAAAATGGCGATATAAGTATCGAAATAACCGGGCAGGATTCCGGACAAAAAATGGTTCGCATAGAAATAATCGACACCGGCGTAGGACTCTCAACCGAAGATTTGAACAAAATATTCGTTCCGTTTGAAAGGGCGAGTGCTGCAAAAACAGATATTGAAGGTACCGGCCTGGGCTTATCAGTATCAAAAAAAATGATAGAAGCAATGAATGGCAATATTGGCGTAACAAGCCAACTAAATACCGGCAGTACATTCTGGATAGAATTACCTGCAGCCCAATGCAATGCCATAAAAGCGATAAACAAATTAAATACCCAACCAAATACCGACTCAAAAACAATAAAAATTAAAATTCTATACATTGAAAACAACGAAAGTAGTATTGAATTAATTGAGAATATAATTTCAATGCATCGTCCGGCCTCTACTGTTATCGCCTTGCAGGATGAAAGTAAGGCACTTAAATACGCTATTGAGTATAAACCCGACATTATTTTACTGGATTTGAACCTGAATAACTCTCATGGTAGCGAAATCCTTGCCATTCTGAAAAATAATCGGTCAACAAAACATATCCCCGTAATAATAATTAGTGCCGACGCAATGTATCCCGACAAAGAAAAACTGATACAAAATGGCGCCAGACATTTTATTGCTAAACCTGTTGATGTAAATAAATTCTTAAATCTGATTGACAATTACCTGACTCTGAATGAAAAATAAACTTATGAAACAAGCTATCAAAAATGCAAAAATTCTGGTTGTCGACGACCAAATAGCGAATGTAGAAATGATAGTTACCTATCTGGAAATTGAAGGATATACCAATATCATTGCTACAACCGACTCGCGTGAAGTGATGGATTTGTACATTAATTCAAATCCTGATATTATATTACTTGACATTACCATGCCCTACTACACGGGATTAGAATTAATGGAAATGATTAAAGATGAAAATCCGGAAAATGATTATTTACCGATACTTATACTTACCGCCGACATTTCCACAGAAACTAAACGAAAGGCGCTACAGGCAGGAGCCAGCGATTTTTTAACAAAACCGTTCGATTTAATAGAATTAAAAGCACGTGTAAATACACATTTACAAATACGTTTTAAAAACAATGTAATAAATGAATATGCATTTGAGTTGAAACAGCAAATTGCTATTAAAGATAAATTTTTTTCAATCATTGCGCATGACGTACGAAACCCTTTTACGGGTATAATCAACTATTGTAGAATACTTTTAATGCAAAAAAAATCATACAACGCAGACGAAGTACAACACATGCTTAATATTATTAGCAATACAGCCAGTCAGGGTTATATACTGCTGGAAAACCTGCTAAAGTGGTCGAAATCACAAATGGGTAGCCTGCAAATCAAACCGGTATCACTTAATATTAACAAATCAATAAACAACAGTATTATACCTATAGCAGAACAGGCGCATAATAAAGGAATTGAGATACTTAATACCACCGACAGTCAGTGTGAGATTACGACTGACAAAGAAATGTTTGAAACAATTTTCCGAAATTTGATTTCGAACGCCGTAAAATTCACACAATACAATGGCCGCATCCGGGTCGACTCCGAAATAAAAAACGATCAGATTTGGATATCGGTAGCCGATAATGGCATTGGAATATCAGATGAAGAAAAAGATAAACTTTTCAGAATTGACAGCAAACTTCAATCCCGCAAAGGTACTGCCGACGAAAATGGCTCCGGATTGGGGTTGATCCTTTGTCACGAATTTGCCATACAATTGGGAGGAAATATCATTGTTGAATCAACAGAAAACATAGGTACTACTTTTACTTTACACTTACCCTTACAATTGGACTAATTTCGCTCAACACCTTCATTTTTCTGTTCGTCTGCTATAATTCTCATTTATCTTATATTTTTTTGTTGCTTTATAGCGGTATTCTATTTTTGTTGCTGAAAATTTTAAATACATCAAAAAAAATGAAAACCGGATACTTAGTCTTTTTATTAGCAACATTTTTAACGATTACTGTTTTTGCCCAACAAACAGGGCAGAATATTAGTGGCAATGTCACTGATGCTGTCACAGGCAATCCTATTCCGGGTGCAACAGTTATTATACAGGGTAGCTCTCCTTTAATCGGGACGTCGACCGACACCAATGGAGAATTTGCTCTCAAGAACATCGAACCCGGACGATATACAATCGTGGCATCTATAGTAGGCTATCACGCTCAGGCCTTATCAAACCTGATGTTAAATGCAGGTAAAGAATTACAACTGAACTTTAAACTCAGCGAAAAAGTTACTGAGCTTACCGATTTTACAGTAAGAGCCAATAGTTCAAAAACTAAAGCAATAAACCAAATGGCATTACTGAGTACCCGATCGTTTAGTATTGAAGAAACCGAACGATTTGCCGGAAGCCTGGGCGACCCTGCCCGTATGGTAGCCAATTTTGCAGGTGTGATAGTAAACAATGACACTCGAAACGATATTATAATCAGAGGAAATTCCCCAATGGGTGTTTTGTGGAAACTCGAAGGTGTTGATGTAGCCAACCCTAATCATTTTGGAGCACAGGGCACTACAGGGGGGCCGGTAAGTATGCTAAATAATAATTTACTGGCTAACTCCGACTTTATGACCGGTGCATTTACAGCCGAGTATGGCAATGCCCTTTCTGGAGTATTTGACTTAAACCTACGCTCTGGTAACAAAGATAAATATGAGTTTACCGGACAGATTGGCTTTAATGGCTTTGAAGCGGCTATTGAAGGTCCGGTTAAAATTGGAAAGCTCATCCGGAATGGTTCATTTTTGGTGGATTACCGATATTCCACTCTCGATTTAATGAGTAAAATGGGACTCAATATGGGTACAGGTACTGCAATACCTAAATACCAGGATTTATCCCTGATTGTTGATTTACCTACAACAAAAGCAGGTCGGTTTAAGCTAATCGGACTAATCGGTAAAAGTTTTATTCAATTCGGACGTAGTTTCGAAATAAACGAATCCACAACACATAATCAAATAGGATATGCTACCGATTTTGGCGCCAACCTAAACATAGTTTTGTTAACCCACACATTGATGTTGTCGGAGAATACCCGATTGAAATCATCAGTATCTTTTCAAAACTCAGGCTCAACTACCCAAAACGATACCATTGATTATGTAAATAAAAATTATTTTGAAAATTATGCTGGTGAATTAAATGAAAACAAGCTATCGGTATCCACCGATATTCGTCATAAAATTAATTCACGCAACAATATAAGCGTTGGCCTTTCGGCCAACAACTTTCACACTTCGTTCAACGACTCGGCATGGAACCGTGATTTACAGAAACGCCTCATCCTAACCGGAGTGAACAATCGTTCTACAACACTTTACCAAAGCTATGTAAACTGGCAGCATCGCTTTACCGACCAATTATTGCTAAATACCGGGCTCCATTATCAGCTTTATAGTTTAAACAATGAAAGCGCCCTTGAACCACGCACCGGTATAAAATGGAGTATCACAAACCGCCAGTCCATTTCAGCCGGATATGGTCTGCATAGTCAGATACAACCCCGAACAGTATATTTCGACAAGCATTTCGATACTGCAACCGGTATTTATTCCGAAAAAAATCACGATCTGAAGTTTACCCGATCGCACCATTTTGTGCTGGGTTACGATATAAATCTGAACAATTCGTTCAGGATAAAAGCGGAAGCCTATCATCAAATGCTTTTCAACGTACCTGTGTCCAAAACCGACGGTACCTTTTCGATGCTTAACTCAGGTAGTGGCTATTACATTGCCGATGCCGATAGCCTAATCAACACCGGAGAAGGTCGAAACTCAGGCATTGAGTTAACAATAGAGAAATTTTTAGAAAAAGGATACTACGCACTCCTTACTATTTCCCTATACGATTCAAAATACAAAGGTACTGACAATAAATGGCGAAATACAGCATTCAACTCAGGATTTGCCTTAAACGCACTTGCCGGTTACGAGCTAAAAACGGGCAAAAATAATTACCTGACTTTCGATGTAAGAGCAGTTTGGTCAGGAGGTATGCGCTATATCCCCATTAATTTACAAGCCTCAATTGCTGCAAACGAGCAGGTTTACGATTTATCCGAATCGTATAACAAACGTTACAACGACTATTTTCGGACCGATCTGCGCATTGGCTACAAATTCAACCGGGGAAAAATTACACAGGAGTGGGCTGTTGATTTACAAAATGTTACAAATCACAAAAACCTTTTCGCAGAACAATACAACAATCAGTTAAAAGAAATCACAAGCATTTATCAACAAGGATTTATGCCTATGATGCTGTATCGAATTAATTTCTAAACTAATTATTTATTTTTGTATTTAAACACATCAAATGAAATGAACGATTTAAACAAAATAATTCCCTTTTACTCAAAATGGTATAGCTTTCTGGTGCTAATTACAGTTTCTTCAATTATTATCGGATTGACATTCTCACTGGCTTTCAACAAGGATTTTACATTTTTCAATATTCTTTTACCTTCACTCATTAACACGGCTATTTTATGGGGTGGAAGCATGACCATCGTTAAATTTGTATGGCTAAAATTTCCATGGGAACAAAAGCCTCTTACACATTTGTTTATTGAAATTGCTTTAATATCACTTTTGCTCATTATATATATACTTGCAGCCGGCGCTACTGTTTCGTATTTTAACAGTGTCATCATGACAGAGGCTCTTCAAATACATTATATTGATATTATCATTACCGTTCTGATTACTTTTTTGATAGTAACTATACACGAAGCTATTTTCTTCTACAAACAGTGGAAGTTTAATTTCTCCAAATCCCTATTGCTCGAGAAAGACAATATCGAAGCTCAATACAATGCTCTTAAAGCACAGGTAAACCCACACTTCCTGTTTAATAGCCTGAACAGCCTTATCAATATGCTCGATGAACATCCCGTAGCCGAAAAATATGTGCAGGACTTATCAGATTACCTGCGCTATGTATTAGTAAGCAATACGCGCGAAACAGTCAGTTTGAGCGAAGAGCTTGAAAATTCTAAAAAATACATCCACCTTCAGAAACAACGATTTGGCGACAACTTTGATATTGATATTACTATAGATTCTGCTGTTTTTGAAAAACATATACCACCACTGGCAGTACAAATGCTCCTAGAAAACTGTTTTAATCACAATATAATATCGAAAAGCAAACCACTACATATAAAAGTATATACCATCGAAAACAGCCTGACAGTAGAAAATAATTTACAGAAAAAACAGAACCCCGACTCTACAGGGCAGGGTTTGAAAAATATTGAAGGACGATATCGGTTTACAAGTGGCGAAGCTGTAAAAGTAGAATCAAACGAAAATATCTTCAGAGTAACAATTCCCCTTATATCAAAAGCATAAGTGCACCAAACAAAATGATAAGAGTTTTATTAATAGAAGATGAGCAACCAGCTGCCAGACGTTTATCAAAACTGATAAATGAGGTGGCTCCTGACTTTGACATTATACAAACCTGCGATAGTATAGAGTCGTCAGTCAGTTTTCTGAACAATGCAGCTGCACCCGACCTGATTTTTCTCGACATTCAGTTAGGCGACGGCATAAGCTTTGAAATTTTCAGGAAAACGGATGTAAATTGTCCGGTAATTTTCACAACTGCTTACGATGAGTATGTTTTCAGAGCATTTGAACTGAATAGCATTGACTACCTGATGAAACCTATCCACAAGGAAGAGTTAGCACGAAGCATTGATAAATATCGCAAATTAAATAAAGCACTAAAACCAGACTGGCAGTTTTTGAATGGCATTTTCAATAAAGATCAAACCGCTTACAAACAACGTTTTTTGGTTAGCTCAGGCCCCAATTTAGTGACCATTAAAACATCAGACATAGCCTATTTTTACTCGGTGGAACGCTCTATTTTTCTGACATCAACCCAGGGTAAAAGTTATGCTCTGGATTTATCGCTCGACAAATTAGAAACGATATTATCGCCGAAAGAATTCTTTCGAATCAACAGGCAGTACCTGGTTTCGCTGAATGCAATCAAAAAAATCAGCGTACTATCAAAAAGCCGAATGAAAATTACACTGGAGCCGATATCGTCCGACGAAGTATTTGTGAGTAACGCACGCGCTCATGAGTTCAGAGTTTGGCTGGACAAATAAACAATAATGGATTTATAAAAATTGTATATGAAAAGAATACTAATCATCAATGCTCATCCACTAAGCAACGAAAGTTTTTGTGGCGCTTTAGCACAAAGCTATATAAAAGGAGCAGAAAAAAGTAATGCAACATGTAAGTTAGTAAACTTAATCGATTTAAATTTTGACCCGGTTATGCGTTATGGGTATAAAAAACGGATGGTAATGGAGCCGGATTTAATTCAAATTCAGCAGGATATTAAAGAAGCCGACCATTTAGTGTTGGTATATCCAAACTGGTGGGCAACTTACCCAGCACAACTCAAAGGCCTGTTCGACCGTGCTTTTATACCCGATTTTGCATTTAAATACCGCGAGAACTCACCTTTATGGGACAAACTCCTCACAGGTAAATCAGCACGTATAATTGTCACCATGGATACTCCTGGCTGGTTTTATTCTTTGGTTTATAAAAATGCAGGTCACAATGCCGTAAAAGTAGGAGTGCTTGAATTTTCAGGTTTTAAACCAGTAAAAATAACTACCTTTTCGCCTGTAAAATCATCAACTGATGCCAAACGTAAAAAATGGTTAGCAGATATTGAAAAACTGGGGGAGAAATTTCAGTAGCAAATGTAAAGTATAAATAGATTCAAAGCCATCATAAAAAATGCAGCTTTAAATGCTTAATAACTAAACCGGATAAAAAAAGGAAACAGGCTCCTGTCAGCCCCAAATTTGTTCAATTATTTGCGGATAATACTCGTATTCAAGAGCATGAACCTTTTGGGCTATTGTACCTGCAGTATCATGAGGATAAATGGCACAGCTAGCCTGAAAAATGATATTACCCTCATCATAATGTTCATTGATAAAATGAATTGTTATTCCCGACTCATTTTCGCCAGCCTCTTTTACCGCCTCATGTACTTTATCGCCATACATACCTTTACCTCCAAATTTTGGCAATAAAGCCGGATGAATATTAATAATCCGCTGCGGGAATCGCTCGATAAGTTTTGACGGCACTTTTAATAGAAAACCGGCTAAAACAATTGCATCAATATTATATAAGGATAAAAGGTCAAGTACCTTGTCGGACGTTTCAAAATCAAGCTTTGAAAAAGTATACGAAGGAATACCTAATTCCCTGGCCCGTTCATGTACAAAAGCATCCTGTTTATTTGAAATAATTACGGGAAAACTGAATTTGGCAGAACCCTTAAAGTGTTCAATAATGTTCTGAGCATTTGAGCCCGACCCCGAAGCAAAAACAGCAATATTTGAAATCATTGAACAGAAGGAATTAATTGCTCACTTAGTCTTGATTTGTGCAAAAACCAGTATTTTTTTTGACAAAAGTGAGGTTGTTTGAAGTTTTTTTTGTTTCTTTGCACCGCAAAATTAAAAAACAATTTCTAATTACAAACTTAAAAACAAAAATTATGTCAGAAGTTGCAGCTAAAGTAAAAGCTATTATTGTAGACAAATTAGGTGTAGAAGAAGCAGATGTTGTAGAAACAGCAAGCTTCACTAACGACCTTGGTGCAGATTCACTGGACACAGTAGAATTGATTATGGAATTCGAAAAAGAATTCGGTATTTCTATTCCAGACGAACAAGCAGAAAAAATTGCTACTGTAGGCGACGCTATCGCTCACATCGAAGCTATCAAAAAATAATCTTTTTCCAGAATAAGTATTTATTATGGAGTTAAAAAGAGTTGTAGTAACCGGCCTAGGCGCGGTTACTCCTTTAGGTAACAATGTACCCGAGCTATGGGACAATTTAGTTAAAGGAGTAAGTGGCGCAGCGCCGATTACTCATTTTGATGCATCGGCATTCAAAACACAGTTTGCTTGTGAAGTAAAAGGCTTTGATGCTAACAAGTATTTTGATCGTAAAGAAGTACGAAAATTGGATCTTTACGCCCAATATGCTATTGCCTCAGCAAAAGAAGCGATTGAAAACAGCGGCCTTGATTTGGATGCAATTGATAAAGACGAAGTTGGAGTTATTTATGCTACCGGCATTGGAGGTATTGGCACTTTCGAACAGGAAATAGGCTATTACTATCAAAATAAAGAAGCAGGTCCTAAATTCAACCCTTTCTTTATCCCTAAAATGATTTCGGATATTGCCGCCGGACAAATTTCAATTATGTACGGTTTTCGCGGTCCAAATTATTCAACAGCCTCAGCTTGTGCTTCTTCAACAAATGCACTAATTGACGCTTTTAATTACATACGTCTTGGCAAAGCTAATATCATTGTAGCAGGTGGAGCCGAAGCTGCTATTACACCTGGTGGTGTAGGTGGCTTTAACGCACTTACAGCACTTTCAACACGCAACGATAGCCCCGAAACTGCCTCACGTCCGTTTAGCAAAAGCCGCGATGGCTTTGTAATGGGTGAAGGTGCAGGCTGTTTAATTCTTGAAGATTTAGACCACGCTATTGCTCGTGGTGCAAAAATCTACTGTGAAGTTGTAGGTGGTGGAATGTCGGCAGATGCTTATCACCTTACCGCCACACATCCCGATGGACTTGGCGCTAAACTGGTGATGAAACGTGCACTTAAAGATGCCGGTATGACTCCTGAAGACATTGATTATATAAATGTTCATGGCACATCGACACCAGTTGGTGATATTTCAGAACCAAAAGCCATTGTAGATGTATTTGGCGAACATGCTTACAAATTAAATATTAGTGCAACTAAATCAATGACTGGCCACCTTTTAGGTGCAGCCGGAGCCGTTGAAGCTATAGCCACTGTATTAGCTGTTGTAAACGATACTGTTCCTCCTACCATCAACTTTACTGAAGGTGACGAAGACGAGCAAATTGACAACAAACTTAATTTCACTTTCAACAAAGCTCAGAAACGCGTTATAAATGCAGCCTTGTCGAACACATTCGGCTTTGGTGGTCACAACGCAAGTTTGATTGTGAAAAAATATCAGGGTTAAGTTGTGATTAAAACAGCAATAATAAAATTCAGGCTCTTTTCGAAAAAACGAAAAGAGCCTTATTTATTGTTCTATAATTTATTGGGGTTTTACCCTTATAAAATTGAGTATTATCAACTGGCCATGCTTCATCGCTCGGCCGGACAACCTACCGACAATGGAATAGTACTCAGTAACGAACGACTTGAATTTTTGGGCGATGCCATACTAAATTCAGTAGTTACCGACATACTGTATCGCCGCTACGACACACAAAGCGAGGGATTCTTAACCAGTACCCGATCAAAAATTGTAAAGCGTGAAACGCTGAATAAACTCGCACTTGAAATTGGCATTGACAAACTCATGCACGCCGGTAAAAATGTGCGTACAACAGAAAGCACTAATCTGTTAGGAAATGCCCTTGACGCATTCTTCGGAGCTATATACCTCGACTATGGCTACAAAAAGTGCAAATACTTCATTGAACAACGTTTATTACGCAATTATATTGATATCGACAAGCTTGTAATCGACGAAGCCAACTTTAAATCAAGTCTGATTGAATGGTGTCAAAAACAACGATACACCATCGAATTTGTGTTACTAAAAGAAGAAATTGCATCGGCCAACAATCACCTGTTTCACACCCAGATTACGATTAACAACATAGCTGTTTGCGATGCCATTGGACGTAGCAAAAAAGACTCTCACCAAAATGCTGCCATGAAAGCACTTCAAATGCTTGACCAGATTCAACTCATCCTAAATGCCCGCAAAGGGTAAAAATCTCTGCTTTTTTTCATCACCCTGAAGTTCTGTTTATACATAAAGAAAATCAGACCTATTCTCACGAACAAGTCTGATTATTGAGTTTAAAAACATCGAAAAAACTATCCGAAACCACATTCGCAATTTCGGGTAGTTATATTATTATATTCTATAAATTAGAAATTTGTATAACCTGTCCAGGCAAAAATATCTTTTGAACAACCAGTATTTGTTGTCGATACAGTTACAGCAGCTGTATTAGCTCCCGGTTTTGAAGCCGATCCTGTAATTGTATTGGTTAATGAGTTCGTAATATTGATTGTTGATCCTGTTGCTGCATCACCTTTAGAGTCTGTGCAATCAACTAAGTCTTGAACAGCACCAGTACCTGTAACCATTACATTGGATATAGTAGCTTTAGCACCGCGACGAAGTTTGATAACATCGTACATCAACTTTCCGTTTGTTGTAGAAGGATCGTTTGCCAATTTCAAGTTGAATGTCATATTAACCACTGTAAAGTTAGACTGATTGATGTCGTTAGGAGTTTTACCGTCAAAATTTCCATCAGCTTCTACACCACGTGGATCAACTTCTGTACTTGAAAATGCACCTTCCCATACACCATAGAAATTCTCCCATTTTCCTTTATAACCTTGAGTACAATCAAACATATCATCATCCTGGTTTACAACTAAAACGTTTTTAAGGTCTACAGAACCACCAAAACATTCAATACCATCATCAGCATTTTCGTAGATATAAATATTTTCGATTTTTGTACCACGTCCTACAGCATCCAAGGTTAAACCATTGTGCTCAACATCAGCACTTGAACGTGCACCTGCATATTTCATAATTAAATAAGTAATAGATCCTGAGTTATCATTATCGTCAGTACCACCATAGGTAAATTTAGAGTTCATTTCGCAAATAGCAGTAACTCCTTCTGAAGCACCTGAAATTTTTGCTTTACCGTTGATAATCAGCCCACCCCAATATCCAGCTTTCGCTTTAGATTCATCATCAGCTGTCATTACAACTGGTTTTGCAGCTGTACCATTGATATTAATTTTGCCACCTTGAGCTACAATAATATAACTTCCATAACCTTCTGTTGCCACAATACGAGCTCCCGCAGGAATAGTTAATGTTGCACCACTTTTTACAACAAAAGTACCTGTTAATTTATAAGTTTTCGATTCTAAAGTAACTTGATGATCAAGCTCACCAGTTAATACACCTTGCTCAATAAGAGCATCAATACCTGTTTTTGCTTCAGTTTCGTCTTTACAAGAAGTAAATGACAAGGAAACAACAAATGCAACTAGTGCAAGAGAATTAAAAATTAGTTTTTTCATTTTGTTTGTTTGTAATTATAATTATTGATAATTTAATTTGTTTTTAAAATTTGTAGCTTACACCTATCGAAAAGTCAATACCCTTTTTATAGCTACTTAAGATATGATCAGCATTATTCGAATCCATTCGTGTTAATTTAAACTCAGGGTTCAGGAGGTTACTCACTTTTAGTTTGATATCAAAATGTTTATTTAATTCTGCTGTCGACACAAAATTTAATTTAGGAGTTGAGCGCTCTATAACATCTTCAAATCCAGCCATCCCCATAGCGAATAATCGATCACTAAAATAATTCAACACGACTGAATTAGTCCAAGAAAAAGCTTTGTTTGAATAGTTATATGATAAATCCAAATTTGCTAAGAATGGTGCAGCACCTTCGAGTTTACGTTTTTTTGTTGTGTTAGTTGTAACATCTTCCACTTCGGTATTCGAATAAATATAAGAAGCATTCAATCCAACTGATAATTTACTTGCTTCTTCAGATTTCGTAGAACTTATATTGAATAAATTTTTACGAATTTCAATCTCAGCTCCTGCAACCAATGCATTATCACTAATATTATCGTAAGTATAATATCCTCCTGCACTACCTTTATAAACACTTGCTATCGGATTAAGAATATACTTTGTAAACGCAGTTACGGATAGTAATTCTGATGGGCTAATATAATAATCCCATTTTAAATCAAAATTATAATTATCTGATGGCTGCAATTCTGGATTACCAACTTTACTCGAGGTTAAACCAATGAAAAGATAAGGCGAAATCTCTTTTGATTGAGGCAAGGTATAGCTTTTACTTGCGCCAAAACGAATTGCATTTTTATCATTGATACTATACTTAAAATTTACAGAGGGTAAAATATAGTTTTTGTTCAAACTATTAATGTCGGCTTCCTGGCCATTATTTATATTGTAATCAATTTCAAATCTTACAATATCAAAATTTAAACCTGCGCTGAGTACAAAATCTTCAGTAAACATATAGTCAACACTAGCATAGCTAGAGTTAATGAACTTGTTTACATCGTATACACTATGACGATTGTTTGCTACTAAAAATTTCCCATCAGCTAAGCTTTGCGCATTATACCATGAATCAAGTGAAATCTTATCAAACTCCTGTTTATCAGAAATACGTGAATTGTAACTATATTCATTTGCATCAAAATTATCAGTCACAAATCT
>JBLIZK010000200.1:0-5047 GCA_048859825.1 Paludibacter sp. | reverse complement strand
ATAAAAAACGAATATCCAAGCTGAATAATATAAATAATACCCATGCCTATCAGAAATCCTAAAGTACCCTGTTCGACCCCCAAAGGAATTATACTGAAACGGATAACCATAACAAACAATAGAATTGCCAATAATATCAGCAACAGTATTAATCCGTTCATTCCTTCGCGATAAAGCATTAACAGAAAAGCAACAAAAACAAGTGCCGATCCGGTTTCCTTTTGTAAAATAATTAAACCAAACGGGAGCAGAATAAACATTGCTAATGGAATCAGATCCTTCCATGTTTTTATTCTGTAATTGTATTGACTCATAAAACGAGCCAGCGCCAACGCAGTGGCCATTTTTGCCAACTCAGCCGGCTGAAAACTCACCGGGCCGATTACCAACCATGAACGTGAGCCTTTTATGTCGGGCGCAACAAATATGGTAATGATCAATAAGGCTATGGTGAATGCATATATGAAATAGGCAAAAAAACTATACATCTTGTAATCAACCAGCAGCAACATACCTCCGATACCGAAGGCAGTTAGTATCCACACAAATTGTTTTCCTGCACGTTGGTCCCAGTCCAGAATACTTGTTTGATCAAAATCGTAGCTTGCACCATAAATGCTTATCCAGCCCATAAATACGAGCAGAACAAAGTATACGACCGTTGTCCAGTCGATGGCATATTTAATACTAACGTTCTTTGACATTGCTGTTTGTTACTATATTCGTTATTCTTTCTTCAAGTTCAATACGTGTAATTTTGCCTTTTAAATATTGTTCAGCCAATAAACTGAATATAGGCGCTGCATACGTCGAACCAAAACCGGCATTCTCTACTACAATTGCCACTGCAATTTTTGGATTCTCACGGGGAGCGAACCCAACGAATAATGAGTGGTCTTTTCCGTGCGGATTTTGAACAGTACCTGTTTTACCACACATGCTTACACTATCGAGTCGTGATGAGCGGGCTGTTCCATGTTCAAACACGAGCGACATACCCTCGTATACTATCGGAAAGTACTTTTTATCCACCTTAACCTGATGCTTTTTTGTAAGCATAGTGTCGTTTCGAACCAGGTGAGGAGTTATGTAATACCCGTTATTGGCAATTGCACACATCGAGTTTGCTAACTGTAATGGTGTAGCTAAAATCTCGCCCTGACCAATTGAATTTGAACGGATGGTAATGGCACGCCATCCGGTTTCGGACTTATATACTTTGTTGTAAAACTTCTGAGTAGGAATATAGCCCCTCGATTGTTCATACAGATCACCATCGGTAAATTTCTCGCCTAAACCAAAACTTTTCATTCTGTCCACCCATTCATCGTAATTTGTCCGGAAAAGCAGGTTTTTACTACCATAACCATCTTTTTCGATGGTAGAGCGGAATGCATGCCAGAAATAGGGGTTACAACTTTGTTCTATTGCATTCAGCAGGCTTACAGGTGAGCCATGGTGGTGTGTGCATTTAATTGGCGACGAGCCCGGACCATTACAGCTAAACATGGTATGCTCGCTTATTCCTCCCATTTCCTGACAAACAAGGGCCTGGAGCGGTTTAAAGGACGACCCCGGAGAGTATTGTGCCTGTGTTGCTCGGTTCATCAATGGTTTTGTTGGGTCGTTTAGTAGCGCTTTGTAGTTTTTTGAACGCTGACGACCTACTAATATAGCAGGGTCAAAAGCCGGATTTGACACTAAAACCAGAATTTCGCCAGTTGATGGTTCAATGGCTACCACACTTCCAACTTTTCCTTTCATTAATTTTTCAGCAATAATTTGCAGTTTAATATCCAGCGTTAGTGTCAGGTTTTCACCTGCTTTGGAAGGAATATCTCTTTTTCCGTTTTCATATTTCCCTTTAATACGCCCTTTAGCATCTCTCAATAGGATTTCCATCCCTTTTTGTCCGCGCAGAGCCTTTTCGTAGGTATATTCTATACCGTCGCGACCTGCATAATCTCCCGGTTTATAGTAATCATCTTTTTCAATTCGTTTTGGGGTGGCTTCGCCGATGTTTCCCAATACATGAGCAGCATTGGGGTAAGTATATTCACGTAATGTACGGTTCTGAATATAAAAACCGGGATACTTGTACATCGATTGTTGAAAAGTGGCAATATCTTCTATGTCGAGTTGCGACATCAGAATTTGAGGAGTATACGAAGAGTAGCCGGGATTCTTATCTCTGTTTTTGATGTTTTTTACTTTGGAAATAAATTCCTCTTTGCTAATGTTCAATGAACGACATAACGATATTGTATCCAGATTATGCACCTCGCGCATAATCATTGTAATGTCATACGCAGGCTTATTATATACCAGTAATACACCATTTCTATCGTATAACAATCCACGTGGAGGAAACAGGGTTTTTTTCAGAAATGCGTTACTGTCAGCACCTTCTTTGTACTTCGGGTCAAGAATTTGAAGAGAGAAAAGGCGCAGAATATATATAATAACCACTACCGAGAAGATAATTGCAATAATGCGCTGGCGTTTTTGTAATTCATCATTAATCATACCTGAAGCGTTGGTGGTTATTTAATTTTTTTATTCATGGACGATATACCCAAAATTATCAGTATTGAAATAATTGAACTGAAAATGGCTTTCAGAGTAACAATCCAGATACTTGTAAAATTAAATGCTTCGATGATAAACAGACTAATATGATGAATAAGTACAAGCGAAATGACATATTTTACATACGCTCCAACGCCAAAAGAATAAAAAGAGGGCACCGGATTGTTGCCTTCGTCGATTGAAGTAAAAAGCTGAATAACGTAACTACGGGCATAAGCTATGAGTACGGTTGAGAAAGTATGCATGCCGAGTGTGTTTGAGAAAGTATCGATAACAATCCCCTGAATAAATCCCAATATTAAAACTGACCATCGGGGCATGCGGGCAGGCAACATCAGAATAAATAAAATATAAATGTAGGGATTGATAAATCCTAAAAACTGTACATTGTTGAGGATCAAAACCTGTACAAGTGTAAGCAGTATAAATGATACAATATTTTGTAATACTCTCAGCATATTAATTTTCCGACGCTACTTTTTCAAGATATCGTTGTTCGTGATAGTTTTTATAATCAATTACTTTTACATGCGATAATGTGCGGAAATCAACGGCCAGTTTTACACTGATTTTGTAGTACGCATCTCCTTCGCTTATGCTATATGTCTCAATCTGCCCTACAGGTATACCTTCTGGGAAGGTGTTTGTAAATCCGCTGGTTACCAATGAGTCGCCTTTGGCAAATTTTACGTGTCGGGCAATGTCAAGCAGGTTGGCATAGCGCGAGTTTAAGCCATCCCATTGCATTGGACCACTATAATTCGATTTGGTGAATTTACAGTTGATTTTAATTTTATCGTTAATTATCGGTATAACTACTGCAAATTTATCCGAAACTGTTTTTACAATTCCCACCACACCTAAATCGCTCACCACTCCCATATCTACTTTGATGCCGTCTCGTAAACCTTTATTGAGCGTAATGTAATTCTGAAGTTTGTTTGTTGATGCATTTATAACTTTAGCCGAAATAAACTTATATTCCATTTCGGGCGGTATGTTAAAGTGAAGTGAGTCTTCTTTTTTTTCAGGAGTAAGCACCGAAATCTCGTTTCTCAGACGGATAATTTCATTTTTCAGAGCAGTATTTTCTTCTGATAGTGTTTCGTTGGATGCTTTTAATTTGAAAAACTCTACAACCGAGTTACTTACCTGGTACATTGAAGCTACCATAGTATTGCTCGACGAAAAGAAAATACTTTTTTGGTATTCCTGATTATTGACAATAAGACCAACTGATATTGCTTCCAAAAAAAGAAACAAAATCAACACACTGTATTGAATCAGAAAATTCAGAAGGTTGCGCATCAGGTCAGTTTTTCAGATTTGAAAAAAAGCAGGAAATCGTATGAAATCAGTATACTCCTTCCTGCTTTATGCTATTGTATCGAATGTTATTAACGGATAAGGAATGAGAATTTATCCACATTTTTGAGAGCAATACCTGTGCCGCGGGCAACTGCACGCAACGGATCATCGGCAATATGGAACTGTATGTTCAATTTGTCGGTCAAACGTTTGTCGAGTCCGCGAAGCAATGCTCCTCCACCTGCCAGGTAAATTCCTTTGTCAACAATATCGGCATATAATTCGGGTGGAGTTTGTTCCAGTGCACTCAAAATTGCCGCTTCAATTTTTGAAATGGATTTTTCGAGGCAGTGAGCCACTTCCTGGTACGATACCGGTACTTCCATTGGCAAAGCGGTCATTCTGTTAGGTCCGCGTACGATATAATCTTCAGGAGCATCTTCCAAATCAGTAAGCGCAGCACCTACATTGATTTTAATCAATTCGGCTGTACGTTCGCCCACTTTAATATTGTGCATGCGTCCCATGTATTCCACAATGTCAGTCGTTAAATCGTCACCGGCAATACGTATCGATTTGTTTGACACAATACCGCCCAGCGATATTACGGCAATTTCGGTAGTACCACCACCAATATCCACAATCATACATCCTGTAGGCGCTTCCACGTCAATTCCGATACCAATTGCTGCTGCCATTGGTTCGTAAATCATGTACACTTCGCGTCCACCTGCATGTTCCGACGAGTCGCGTACGGCACGTATTTCTACCTCAGTACTTCCTGACGGAATACATACTACCATTTTAAGTGAAGGAGAGAAAAGTTGACTTTTAGTTGGAATCATTTTTATCATTCCACGTATCATAAGTTCTGCAGCGTAGAAATCGGCAATAACGCCATCGCGTAACGGGCGAACTGTGCGAATACCTTCATTCTCTTTACCCTGCATTTGGCGGGCTTTTTCGCCTATCGCAATCAATTTGTCGGTTCGACGGTCGAGGGCAACTACCGATGGCTCGTCCACAACAATTTTATCGTTGTGGATAATAATTGTGTTGGCCGTTCCAAGGTCGATGGCTATTTCCTGTGTTAAGAATGAAAATAATCCCATTTGTATCCTTGTTTTTCTTTGTTTTTAAATCAAATAAT
>JBLIZK010000199.1:0-4644 GCA_048859825.1 Paludibacter sp. | reverse complement strand
AGCCGGATAGGGTGTAGCAGGTATTGCATTGATGGAGTCAATTTGGGCCTGAGTTGCTCCTGCGGGAGGTACAGGAGGTTGAAAGCTGGTGTATTGAACACCTTCTTTGTTTGCCCTGTATGTGCCATCGCTTTTTACCCAATCGTAATTGGTTTTAATACCATTGTTTAATAAAGCATAAGCTAAACGTGGATAACCTGCACGGTTAGCAGCTTCGGCATAGCGTAAATGTAGTAATGCAGCACGATATAGGAACCATTTTCCGGCTAATGAGTATTTGTTGGTGATGTTGTTGTAATCCAAATGAATCGTTTTGTTGGCATCGGTAGTATAAGTGTCATAGTAATCGTATAAGTATTTTAATACTACCGGTTGTCCGTTCACAACATCATAACTCGATTCTTTTCCACGACCATCAAATACGAAACCATTCGATTGTTGCACCTGCGTGCCCCACATGCTATCAACAGCCCAAGCTGAAGGTTTAAGTTGATATTCACCTACACCGGTGTTGGCAAACAGTTTAATAAATGGTGATGTTGAATTGGTGATTCCACTATAGCTAAACATCCATATCATTTCATCCTGCAAGCCAACAACAGTAGATGAACCCACTTCTGTTGAGGAACGGCTAAAGATTTCTTTCCACATATTGCGGAATGAACTTACGTCCTGATCTTTGTAGCGTTGGTAACAAATCTGGAAACGGGGTTCGTTTGAACTATTCCATACCCAGGTGCTAATTTTGTTTTTCATTTGTGTTTTTGAACTGTTAGCGTCGGCTTCGTCCATGTATGCTTTGTACTGTGTAGCCGCTTCTACAAATTGATCGTTCCACAAATACAGGTCACCCAAAATAAGTCGTTTATTGATAAATTGTAAGTTTAAGAAAAACGATTTGCCATTTTCCTGTATGGTTTTGTTATAGAACGAAGATAGAGTATTTTCGGCCAATGTAGGTACGCTTTGCATATCGTTTATTAGCTGTAAAATTAGTTCGTCCAGCGTTTTTTCAACGTATAATGATGGATTGGATAGATCTGATTTGTTCGAAATCGGCTTGTTAATATACGGAACTGTGCCATAATGAATCCCCAATTGTAAATAAGTCCATGTGCGAATAGCCATAACATCCGAATATCGCGGTGCATAATCATCGGCAGTAATGCGTTTTGCAATCTTCATTGAATCCAGATTCGCTAATAAATCATTCGCATTCAAAATAACTTCGTAAAATGGAGTCGGATCGCAATACTTGTTATCTACTGTAGCTGTATGATTGTTCAATGCAACCTGATCGGCTGTTGCATTCGGAGTAACATCCATCATGTCGGCCCGAAGTTCATTCAATACGATAGTGTTTTCAGCCAGTTTCGAGAACTTGGAATAAAGTCCCCAAATGGCATTATCGGCATCGTATACGTTCTGATAGCTCTCTGACTCTTCCACCACATCCTGAGCATTGATATCCAGAAGTGAGTCGCAACTGCTAATCATTACAGCCATAAATATGGATAGCACGATTATACCTGTAATTTTTATATATTTCATATTGTCTTAATTTTTTATATTAATATCAGATTTCTTGTTATAGTCCCAGTTTTAATCCGAGTAATATTGAACGTGGTTGTGGCGTTGCCCCCATATCAATACCAGCGTTGATCGGACTCTGACCAGAACTGAATTCTGGGTCGTATCCTTTGTAACCGGTTAAGGTTAGTAGATTATTGGCGGTAACATACACATTTAAATTGCTAATAAAACCCGTTTTTACGGGTATATCGTAACCAAATGTTACAGTTTTTAAACGCAGGTATGAACCATCTTCAATCCATCTGTCCGAAAAACGGGCATTTCCCATTGGGTCGCCGTAAGTGGCCTTGGGTGTATTCGTTTGTTGTCCGTCGTATCTCCAGCGACTGTTCGCAGCTATAGTTTGGTTTTCGAATCCGCTAAATGATTCCAGGTTTGCACGTAAAGCATTGTACACATCGTTACCTACAACGAAACTACAAATTGCATTAAGTGAGAATCGTTTATAACGCAGTGTATTGCTTATTGAACCAAAGAAATCGGGATTTGGATCACCAATAACTGTCATGTCGTTTTCGTCAATGTAACCATCTGTTTTTAAATCGACAAATTTCATGTCGCCTGCTGTGAATGGAACCGTTACACCGTATGGATTTTTAATAGCCAGTGGTTCGGAGCTTGCCTCCTGAGCTGAATTGTAAATTCCATCAGTTTTATATCCGTAAAATTGCGCAATAGGAGCACCTACTTTTGTGCGAATTACAGCACCTGCCAAAGAGCTTAATTGCTCGTCGATGGTACGTTCAGTTAATTTGTTTTTATAAGCCGACACAGTAAGTCCGGCATCCCATTTAAAATTCTTTGAATTGATTATTCTACCGCTTAATGATAAATCGAATCCGGTATTTTGAAGAGTTCCATCGTTAGATATAGATGTGCTCAAACCAGAAACTGTTGGTAAATTTGTAATAGAGATTAAATCGCTGGTAGTGCTTTTGTATACATCTATGCTTAAGTTTAAACGCTCTTTTAACATTGAGATATCAATTCCGGCATTCAATTTTCGGTTAGTTTCCCATTTTAACTTTTCATCGGGTATATTTCCTCTTATTAATCCATATGCTCCTAAGAATCCGTTTGAGATATAATACTTACTAGATGAATAATTTCCGATGTCGTCGTTACCGCTTACAGAATAGCTTGCTCTGAGTTTTAATACATCAAACATTGATTGCTGACTCATAAAATCTTCTGAACTAATGATCCATGCGCCATTAATTGATGGAAATAACCCGAATACATTGTTTCCGATTTTAATTCCATCGGCATTTTTGCCAAAGCGCGACGAACCATCAAGTGCTGCATTTACTGTTACAAAATAGCGGTTGGCGTAACTGTAGTCGACGCTGGCATAATTAGATATAGAATTCCACTCTCCCAAAGAACCTCCCATTTCGGCCAGAGTATTTTTACCATCTCCCAGAGTTTTCATTTCGTCGCTCGAAGTATTGTATGCTTTTCCCCAGTCAAGCTCGTTACTGCTTGTGAGTATGCGTACTCCTGCTCTGGCAGCAAAATCGTGTACATTATTGAATGTTTTTTTGTATGTTAATCGAACGTCAGAGTTTAATTGTTTAAACATATTACGCATTTGTTGCGTTTGGTTTGTAATTTCGCCATTTGCCTGTACAGGATGGTATATGCCTGATTCTGGCAAGAAAATGCTTTCCTTGGTAACCCGATCAGAGGTAATACCAACTATAACATCTGCGAAAACGTTTTTTGAAAATGTAATGATACCATTTACACTACTAAAAAAACGAAAGCGGTTACTACCCGGATTGCTGTTTTCGATAATTGCACGTGGATTGGAAAAGTTAAATGCATCTTTATCGGATAAATTAGGTGTTTTCAGACCTTCGTAATTGTAAATATAAGGTGATGTAAAAGGCGATTTAACCAATGATGCATACACTGGATTAAAGTTTTTATTCAATCCTTCGTAGCTTAATTGACGATCGGTATATACAAAACTCACATTTGCGATCATCTTAAACCACTCCGACATTTTAATGCTGGCGTTTACTCTTGAAGAGTATCTTGAAAAAGAAGTATTTTCAACCAGACCATCGTGTCCCAGATATCCTACCGAAATAGCATACAATGTAGCATCGTTTCCTCCGGTAACATTGATATGATAGTTTCGGTTAAACGAAGTTTTAAATACTTCATCCTGCCAGTTCGTTTCCTGATTGTAATTGTAATAATCGGCATTTCCGGAAATTCCCCAGTTTTCCAATACCGGTTTTGTATTGTTGATATAGGGTAAATCCTGTATCTGATTTGAAGTATATCCGGCACTTGATAATATATCTGTCAGGTAGTTTTTGTGGCTCCAGGCATTCATCATTGGGTAGGTGGACGATGGTTGGGTATTAATACCCATATAACTGTAAAAGTTAATACGTGTAGCAGCATCCTTAGCACGAAGTGTGGTGATTAATATTACTCCGTTTGCCCCTTTTGAACCATAAATTGACGTTCCGTCTTTTAATACAGTAATGTTATCAATATCTTTTACATCAATGTCTGATAAAGCCGAGGTATTATTACCTCCAATTAGCGAGAACATGGTTTGGTTATCGAAAATGACACCGTCAACAACAATAAGTGGCTGATTATTTGTGTTTAATGAATTTATACCATTCATAAACAAATTACTGCCGGCTCCCGGCATACCCGAGCGAGAAATAACATTCAATCCTGAAAATCCTGTTTTCAGCACATCTTCTACCGATGCGTATCCAGTGCGATAGTCTTCGGAGTTTTCGTGCGAAGCCAATGAATTATTTACCGCATAATTGTTTTTCGAATCAAAAACATTTTTTACTGAAGTTGATTTTAGTTTGTAGCTCTCATCCATCATCCAAATCTGAAATTCAGATTTGGCAACTACCGGAATCTGTTTAGTTATGTATCCGGGGGCAACTATTGTCAGGTAGGCGCCTTTATAAGTTTTATTAATGGTAAATTTACCATTCTCGTCGGTAATTGAGGAGGTTAAGCCTTCAATACTGACTTTTGCACCGGCAAGCACTTTGCCGTTTGCCG